>JAQVPE010000051.1 GCA_028702245.1 Candidatus Izemoplasmatales bacterium | reverse complement strand
CCGCTCTTGTCGCCCTTTTGTTTATCCTTTTCGGGAGACAAATCATCGCTGTCAGCTTCGATGAAACCAGCGCCAAATTCCTTGGCATCAACGTCAACTACTTCCAAATCATCTTCATGGTCATGCTATCGGTCGTCGTTTCGGTAATGCTCGAAAGCGCCGGCGTTCTCCTCATCTCCTCGATGATGATCATCCCGGTGGCGGCGGGTATGAAACTCGGATGGAGTTTCAAGTCGACTTTCATCATCGCCGTCGTTTTTTCCGAGCTCTCTGTCTTTTTCGGCCTTTGGCTCGCCTACTCATTGAAAATTCCGAGCGGAGCTGCCATCGTTTCGATCAATATTTTCATATTGCTCGTCGTATCCATCGTAAAAAAGCTTGTCGTCAAACGACAAGCTCTAAAAGCTAAGTAACAAATTCCTTAATCAATCAAGCCAAGTCAGCTTGGCTTTTTTAATACCTTACTTCCATTAGATAGAGCCCCGCCGCAGGAGCCAGACGCGTTGTTGTCTTTCTTGAAAGTTCAGCGATTATCTCGCTGATATTTTTTTCTGTCTGTTTAGTCGTTATCTTTACGAGTTCGGCGACGATCAGCCTGATCATGTGATGCAAGAAACCATCTCCGGTGAAGAATAGTTCGATCCGGTCCTGATACGCTTCATAATGAGCGTCGAAGATCGTTCTTCGTTTATCTTCTTTTTGTCCAGAGCAGAAACTCGTGAAGTCATGATAACCGATAAGTTGTTTTAGGTTTTCCTCAAGCGATTCAAGATCAAGATTGTAGTAATTGGCTTCGTATTTTCGTCTTAAAGGGTTGATTTCTCCCGTATTGATGACATAACGATAAGTCTTTCTTTTTGCGTCATAGCGAGAGTGGAAAAGCGGGGGCGCAAACGAGGCTTTGATGCAATGGATATCTTGTGGCAGTTGCCGGTTCAAAACATCAACCCATCTTTTTTCTTCAAAGGTCCTGGCGCTATCAAAATGGATGACCTGTCCAAGAGCGTGAACCCCGGTATCGGTTCTGGACGCACCTTGAACCGATGTCTTTTCTCCGTTTATCCGCGAGACGACAGCTTCGATCTCGGCCTGGACCGAACGATCGCTTTTTTGCATCTGAAAACCAGAAAACTCCGAGCCATCATAGGCTATGACTAATGCTAACCGATGCTTCTTTGACTTCTTGGAAGAAATGACGATCCGTTTCACCAATTCGTTTTCAAAATCGATTTTAATGTTCTCTTTATCATGATTTTCACCAAATAACACGGTCGACCCTTGCCATGGTTCAAGAACGAGGTTTGTGAATACCTCGTGATTATGCTCGATATATTCTGTAATCTTGTCTTTTCCAAGAATCACGGTTCCATCGTGTTTCAACCCGGCTTCAGGATGGATTTTTGTGCTCAATTCAATGTAATCCATCAACATTTCAAAGGACCCGCAAAACGATCGAAGCCGCCAAAGAGCACAAAATGAACAAACTGGCAAAAGCGTCGGTCATGTTAAAAGCAAGTTCGTGGATCCTCGTCCGCTTCATCCCGGGAACAAAATTGCGGGTTTCCATCGCGTCTGCCAAATCTTCGCTTCTTTTGAAGGCGATGATGAACATCGGGACTAGTAACGAGATGATCTGGCGAATCTTGTCTTTCAGTTTGCCTTGTTGGAAATCGGCTCCCCGGCTGGCTTGGGCGGCCATGATCTTGTTGGCCTCGTCGAGAATCGTGGGAATATAGCGAAGGCTGATCGATATGATCAGAGCAAAATCCTCAGATCTGATGCCAATGATCTTCAAGGGCCGCAAAAGGCTTTCAAGCCCTTGAGTGAGGTCGGTCGGTTTCGTAGTCAGCGTCAGAATCGTCGACAGCGTGATGATGACGAGCAACCTGATCACGACAAAAACACTCATCTCGACGCCGCGTTCATAAATCGAGAAAGTGAATGTAGTGAAGGTATACCCGTAAGTCAATAACGAGAAAGCAAAAAAGATACCAACCAGATAAGCGAGCAAAAGGAAAAACCGGAAGCGTTTGAATCTCGCGAGCAAACGCCAGATGATAGTGAGAAGGATGATGCCGCCGATCGATGAAAGCGACACCGTCATTGACTCTTGGAGATAGAGTTCGCCTTCTCTATTAAAAAGAATTTGGAAGAAGAAGGTAAATATCAGCAATACAAACAACGGCCGCATGCCTCTGGCGATCCTTATGATCGACAACCTCCCAAGAATCATCAGGACGATACCGATCGCAAGCGCGATCGCCAATTGGACGATCGTCTCTAAAAGAAAGATCGCCACCATCATGATGATCACACCCATGATCTTCGTCCTGGGGTCCATCTTGTAGAAAAATCCAGAACCGGGCAAGTATTGCCCGATAACGATGTTTCTCATCATTTCACCGCCCTTTTCAAGGCCGTGACGGCGTCACTCAGATTTCTTTGATAAATATCGAGATCGAGATCAAAACGTTCTTTTAGATCTTTCAAAACCCTGATTGGACTCGGATACTGAAGATGATATTTTTCCAGTCCTTCGCGTTTGAACAAAGCTTTTGGCGATTCGTCGTAGATGAGTTCGCCATCATAAAGAACAACTACCCTGGACGCGTGTTCATAGACAAGGTCCATGTCATGAGTGATAATGATGATCGATTTACCGGTTTTATCTTGAATCTCTTTGAAGAGCTCCATCATCTGGGTCTTGCCGCGGGGGTCGAGTCCCGACGTCGGTTCATCGAGAACGAGGATATCCGGATCAAATGCCAAAATGCCGGCGATAGCGACTCTTTTCTTCTCACCACCGGAAAGATTGAACGGATTGCGGTTTAGATAACTTTCGTCGAGACCGACTAGTTTCAAAGTCTCTCTGGCAATTTCCTTAGCCTCGTCAATGCCGGTATGGAAGTTCAAAGGGCCAAACATGATGTCTTTTTCGACGGTTTCCTCAAAAAGCTGATACTCGGGAAACTGGAATACCAAGCCAACGTGCTTGCGCAAACTGTTGTAGTTGGTCTTTTTATCGCGTTTGGCGGTGATTTTGGTGCCAAAAATCTCGAGGGTTCCCGAAGTCGGCAAGAGCAATGCATTCATATGCTGGGCAAGTGTCGATTTTCCGGAGCCGGTCCGGCCGACTAAACAGATGAACTCATTCTTGCTTTCGATATCTAGCGTAATATTGGCGATTGCCTGATAATAGGTGAGTTGGTTTTGCGGATAGTGGAAGCTTACTTCCTGAAAGCGGATTCCCATAGGTATCCCCTCACCTCCTCAAAGCCGGCGCCCGTAAGTTGGTTCGCAAGTCTTAACGAAAAAGGCAGTTCCAAAGCTGACCCCTGGAAAAGATCCGGTTTTTTCAATAACTCTTCTTTGGGACCATCGGCGAAAATGGCCCCATCCTTCATGATCACAAGCCGGTCGGCGAGCAGCGCCTCTTCGATTTCATGAGTGATCATGATGATCGTTAAGCCTTCATTGTGGAGTTTCTTGATGTGCTCCATCAAATCGCCTCTGGCGTAGGGATCGAGCATTGAGGTCGCCTCGTCAAAGATCATGATCTCGGTCTGCATCGCCAAGATCCCCGCGATCGCCACGCGTTGTTTCTGTCCTCCCGAAAGGGATGCGGGCTCTTTGTCAAGAAACTTTTCCATTCCGACCTTGGTGGCGAAATATTCAATCCGCTCGAGCATTTCGGCTTTCGGAACACAGAGGTTTTCCATGCCAAAGGCGATGTCGTCCCTTACAGTGACGCCCACAAACTGGTTGTCGGGATTTTGAAAGACGATTCCAATTTTCCGGCGAACGCTTTGAAGCGTATCTTGGTCAAGTTTGATGCCGTCAACCGTGATCGATCCCGCTCCGGGTTCAAGCAAACCAACGATCGTTTTTGCCAAAGTCGATTTCCCTGATCCATTATGCCCCAAAATGGCGATCCATTCGCCTTTTTCGATGTTGATGCCGATATTTTTCAGGATTTGCCGCTTTTTCGTATATGAAAAAGACAGATCCTTGATTTCGATATAACTCATATGATCACTCCGGTAGTTTCATTAAGCTAGATAGATATGACATGTTCGAGATCCTTGAGGGTCAAAATCCCGAGGACTTGCTCGTGCTTTTGACCGTTTTCGGTCACAAACAGCATTTCGAGTTTGTTCTTTTCCTTGAAGTCGCGGCGGAAGCGCCTTAAAGCTTGGAAAACGTCGGCGGCACGGGCGATGAAATCAAAATAGGGCGCCGGGTCGCCGTCAAGATCGATGGCTTCCAGCAGTTCTTTGACCTTCATCCTTCTAGAGACGGCCTGATCGGGAAGAAGCGCGAGATAGTAGTAAAAAGCTTTCTCGGTGAAAACACCTATGAGTCTGTTGTTTTGAATGACGGGAATTTTCGAATAACCTGATTGTTCCATCAAATTCATCACTTCGTCGATGGTGTTTTCACTCGTGCACTTTTTGATTGAAAACAAGGGAATCATCACTTTGTCGACCCGCTCGGGGGTGGTGACCAGCTTGACAACCCCTTTGAACTTGGCTAAAAATTCGTCGGTCGGGTCGGCGATGTCGTCATTGTGGACGATGATATTTCGAAGTTGGGCTGCCTGCTGCAAAACATCAAAGTAAGCCGGATTGGCGATGATTGGGTTTTCCTTCCGGCCGCGGATGCGGAACAGGGTCGCCATAAAACTGGATTCTTTGTAATCTCCCCGTTCGTATTCCACGCGTAGGTGTTTCTCCAAAAGCTTAAATTGTTTTAAAAATGCCAGTTTGTTGTTCATATCCATCATTCCTTCATACCCAATCAAAAATATAACATTATTAAGCGTTTGCCGCAACCGTTTTGACAATGAAAAAAGTGCTGATTATCCTCAGCACTTAGTTTCGTTGGTCAAACCAGTTCAATGATTGCCATCGGGCAGGAATCGCCCAGACGATGACCGGTGCGATAGATTCTGGTGTAGCCGCCATTGCGGTCTTGATATTTGGGACCGATTTCCTTGAACAGTTTGGAAAGCGCGGTCTGGTTCTCAAGCGATAGATCGCGCAGGACCTTCTCGGCTAATCTCAAAGAATGCAAATCGCCTTTCTTTGCGTAAGTTACCAATCGTTCAACCGGCTTGCGGAGCTGTTTGGCTTTGATCAGCGACGTTTCGATCTTGCCGTGCAAGATCAACTGGGTCGCGAGATCGCGCATCAACGCCTTGCGGTTGTCGCTTCTGCGGTTGAGTTTGCTATATCCTCTTGCCATGATTTACCTCCTCATCAATTAGTGTTTCGCGAGGCTCAAGTTAAGTTCTTCGAGTTTCGTCTTGACTTCCTTGAGCGATTTCTTGCCGAGGTTGCGGACTTTCATCATGTCTTCCTCGGTCTTTTCGATCAGCTCGCCGAGCGTATGGATGCCGGCGCGCTTCAGGCAGTTATAACTTCTTACCGACAAATCGAGATCCTCAATCGGTTTCTCGAGATTGCGGGTTTGTTCTTCGCTTTTGCGTTCGATCATGAAATCTTCGGTCATGGCTTTCGCTGAAAGTTCAACCAGGGATTGGAAATGATCGATCAGCATTTTTGAAGCCATGCCGACAGCTTCCTTCGGATTGATCGAACCATTGGTCCATAGTTCGACGATCAATTTGTCATAGTCGCCCGAATCATCGACACGGGTTTTGTCGACCGCGTAGTTGGCTCTGACGACAGGGGTGTAGATGCTGTCGATCGGAATCACACCAACGCGGTTGTCGAAATAGGCGTTTCTTTCGGCGCTTTGATAGCCATTGCCTTTGGCAGCAGTCATGACCATCCGGAACCGTTTGCCTTTGTTGACATGACAGATGTAATGATCGGGATTGATGATCTCGACTTCGTCGTCGACGATGATATCCTTGGCATAAACATCTTGAGGTCCGTCAACGATGATTTCCATGCGTTTTTGGACAGTGGGATTTGCCGAATCGATTGTCAGAACGATTCCCTTAAGATTCAAAACGATTGTCGTCACATCTTCGACGACGTTCTCGATCGCGGTAAATTCGTGTTGGACGCCCTCGATCTCGCAGTTGATGATCGCAGCGCCGGGAAGTGATGACAGCAAGACTCGGCGCAGTGAATTTCCGATGGTGATACCAAAGCCACGGTCAAGCGGACTGATGACAAAGCGTCCGTATTTCTCGTCGATCTCCTCGGTGATCGTTTTCGGTTTTTCGAATTTCAAGTCTTTCAACGTCGTTACCTCCTTTTAGCCGCGAGGCCGTTTTGGTGGACGGCACCCGTTGTGCGGGACCGGCGTGACATCTTTGATCGCGGTGATTTCCAGTCCTGCGACCTGCAGATCG
>JAQVPE010000050.1 GCA_028702245.1 Candidatus Izemoplasmatales bacterium | reverse complement strand
GAGGGGGCGGTCGTCGATGGCAAAAAAGTACTGCCTTCTGTCAAAGTTGGGGACAAAGTCGTCTACAAGAAATACTCGACCACAGATTTTAAATTCGAAGACGAGGAATACCTGATCATCCAGGAAAAAGATATCCTCGCTATCATAGACTAGAGGTGGAATTATGAGTAAAGAAATCCGTTATTCAAAAGATGCCCGGATCGCGATGCAAAGAGGCGTCGACATCCTCGCCGATGCTGTCAAGGTAACGCTTGGTCCAAAGGGCCGCAACGTCGTTTTAGACAAAGGCTATGGTTCACCGATGATCACCAATGACGGCGTCACGATTGCTAAAGAAATCGAACTCAAAGACGCTTTTGAGAACATGGGCGCAAAACTTGTTTATGAAGCTGCCAACAAGACCAATGATGTCGCCGGCGACGGCACAACGACCGCGACTGTTTTGACCCAGTCGATGATTCACAAAGGAATCCAGAACGTCGAAAAAGGAGCGAACCCCGTTCTCATGCGTGAAGGCATGGAACAAGCCGCGAAAGAAGTCGCTAAACGACTGCTTGCCAAGTCGCATCAGATCGTTACCAACGAAGACATCGCGAGCGTCGCTACCGTTTCCTCGGGTTCAGCCGAAATCGGCGAAATCATCGCCAAAGCGATGGACAAAGTCGGCAAGAACGGAGTCATCAGCGTCGACGAATCAAAGAGCTTTGACACTTATCTCGAAGTCGTTGAAGGCATGCAGTACGACAAAGGCTATATTTCTCCCTATATGGTATCAGACCGGGAGAAGATGGAAGTCGTCATGGAAAACGCGAATGTGCTGATCACCGACCAGAAGATTTCGACGATCAAGGATGTTTTGCCATTGCTCGAGCAGATCGTCCAAAACAACAAACCGCTACTGATCATCGCTGACGACATCGAAAACGAAGTCCTTTCGACCCTCATCGTCAACAAACTTCGCGGCACCTTCAACATCGTCGCAACGAAAGCTCCCGGATTCGGCGACAACCAGAAAGAAATGCTTACCGACATTGCCACCCTGACCGGAGCCAAGTTCTTCGCCAAGGATTTGAATCTTGAAGTCAAGGATGCCAAAATCGAAGATCTAGGCGTTGCGAAGAAAGTCATCGTCGCCAAGGAGACGACGACGATCATCGACGGTTCCGGCGATAAGAAAGCGATTGAGGAACGCGTTGAGGAAATCAAGACCCATATCCAGAAATCGACTTCTGATTACGACAAAAAGCGGCTCAGCGAAAGGCTTGCGAAACTGACGAGCGGTGTGGCGATCGTCAAAGTCGGCGCAACCACCGAAACCGAACTAAAAGAGAAAAAACTCAAGATCGAAGACGCCCTGAACGCGACCAAAGCCGCGGTAGAGGAAGGCATCGTCGCCGGCGGCGGCGCGGCGCTCGTCGAAATCTACAACAGCATCAAACAAACCTTGAAATCCGATATCGTCGACGTCCAGAAAGGCATCAACGTAGTCGTCGAGTCTTTGACCGCTCCGGTCTTCCAAATCGCGGAAAACTCCGGTTATGATGCCCTTGAAATCGTTGATCTTCAGAAAAAGGCCAAATCAAACTTCGGTTTTAACGCCCGCACCGGCGAATGGGTCGATATGTTCAAAGCGGGGATCGTCGATCCCACCAAAGTGACTAGGAGCGCCATCCTGAACGCGGCCTCCATCTCGGCGATGTTCATCACCACCGAAGTCGGTGTCGCTGAGATCAAAGAAGAAAAACCGGCAATGCCGCAACCTGAGATGTATTAATCAATATAAGGCACAGTAAATGTGCCTTTTTGATTGCCTGATCCGAAGTAAACTGGTATACTAGAAAAAACGGAGGTATGCCGGTGTTCGATACAGTCATGTTCGATCTCGACGGGACGTTGCTCCCGCTCGACGAGGACAAGTTCATCAAAATCTATTTTGAGGGCCTCGGTCGACGGGCGCTTCAGCTCGGCTTCAATCAACAGCCCTTTTTTGATGCGCTTAAAGAAGGCATCAGGGCGATGGTCAAAAACGACGGAACGATGACCAATGACGACCGTTTTTTTGAAACCTTTTCCAAATTGATGAAATGCAAGAGGTTTGAAGTTGAGCCAGTGTTTCTCGATTACTACCAGAATGAGTTTTCAAGCGTTCGCGCATCTTCATGGGACAATCCCTTGGCCAAACCTCTGATTAGATATCTCAACGAGCAAGGCATCAAGGTCATACTCGCTACTAATCCGCTTTTTCCCCGTATAGCAACCAAGGAACGTATGAGATGGATCAACCTGGAAACGGCCGAGTTTTGCGATGTAACAACATATGATAATTCATCCTTCTCAAAACCTAATCTCGACTATTACAGGTCTTTGATCGTTAAGCACAACCTTGAGGCTAAACGCACAATCATGATCGGAAACGACGTCTTTGAAGACATGATCGCTTCCCGCCTCGGGCTCAAGACGTTTTTAGTTACCGACTGCTTGAAAAACCAATATGGTGAATCGATTGATCAATATTCACATGGATCGTTCCAAGAACTCGATCGTTTTTTGCGATCGATAGTAAGCGGTTCATAAAACAGAATCGAATATCGCGAAGACCTTTGACAGCGACAGGTATCATCAAGTATAATCAGCGTATAGACAAACTTCAGGAGGCAGCTAATGCGAATCGGAATCATTGGCCCGATCGGCTCGGGAAAATCAACACTCTCAAGAAAGCTCGCGGATTACTATAAGGCTGATTTGGTCGAGGAACCGGTTGAAAAAAACGAGTTTTTGCCACTTTTTTATCAAGACAAGGAAATGTTCGCCCTGCTTTCCCAAAACGCTTTCTATAGTTCTTTGTTCCTCTTGATGTGGCGCACCAAAGACTTGCCAAATGTCATTTGCGATTCGACTTTGTTTTCCAATTTGGTGTTCACCGAACTGCTCAGGCTCGAGGGCATCATGAGCGCAATGGAAGTTGCGCTGACCTACGCAATCGCCGACGAACATCTCAAAAGACTACCTGATGTCGACATCCATCTTGTGATCGTGAGAGAACAAGATCAACTTTTCGAGAATGTCCGCAGGCGGGGACGGGAAATCGAAAAAGACCAGGAAGATTATTTGAAATTTCACTATGCCAACTATTACGACGTTTTAAGGCGAATCTTCAAGGCCTACAAAGTACCCGAGAAAAAAATTCTCTGGCTGCCGATAAACGATATGGAACAACCCCTCGAATTCGCCGATATCATCCATAAGATCGAAGCAAAATTCGCTTCGCTCAACCAATAAAAAGGCTGAAATGAAGATACTTTCTTCACATCAGCCTTTTGTTTTTGATTGATCGATTCTAGTCCCATTTCTCATTCAGCACTTCAAGAACGAAAAACTGGCAGATTTCCGGATCGAATTGCTTGCCGGAGTTATTGATAAGTTCTTTGACAGCGTCTTCCTTTGACAGCGCTTTTCGGTATGGCTGATCGACGGTCATCGAGGCATAGGCTTCACATATCGACAAAAACCGAGCTTTCCAAGGTATTTCATCCTCGCGTAGTTTCTTGGGATAGCCGGTTCCGTCCCACCGTTCGTGGTGTGACAGGACATCAACGGCAATCTTGTCGTATTCATAGGCGGATATCAAAATTCGGTATCCGGTCTCGGGATGTTGATGGATGATTCGGATCTCAGAGGCAGAAAGCGGCTCGCTTTTGTTCAAAATATGCGGCGGGATCGCGATCTTGCCGATATCGTGGATCTCGGCGAGCTGAACCAGTGACTTCCGGTCGCTTTCCGCGAGGTCGAATTTGCTGGCAAGTTTGAACATGTAGTCCTTAACTAGGTTCGCATGGATTCTTTCGGCCGGACAATTCTCATAAAGAAAACGTTTGATACGATCGATCATATCGACCCTAAGATGATCGGAGCGGATCAGTTTGCTATTGTACATGACCAGTTCCGCATCACGAAAGACGTCACGCATCGGTTTGTTCATCGATGTCCTTGTCGAGAGGCCAAAAGCTACGGAACAAGGAAAATTGTTCACAATCTCGTTTTCGAGTTCACTAGTCAGGCTTTTGAGTTTTTTATGGACTTCTGATCGTGTTTTTTTAGTAAGGATTACGACAAACTCATCGCCGCCGATCCTAAACAAGTGCTCCGTGTCGTTGAAAGTTGCCTTCAGTTTTTGAGAGATATGCGAGATCAAAGCATCGCCTGCCTGATGGCCAAAGGCATCATTGGTCAGTTTCAAAGCATTGACGTCGCCCATCACGATTGAAAGCGGAAGTTGATCCTTGTTGTCGAGTTGTTTGAGTACTTCTTCAAACTTCCTGCGATTGTAAAGACCGGTCAGATGATCATAATAACTGAGATTCATGATCTCCAACTCGCGGTTTTTTCTTTCGGTGATGTTTTGATGCGTTCCTGACATCATCAAGGGTTTTTGGAACTGATCGCGTTTTGTGATTGTCCCGCGATCGACGAACCATTCATAATCGCCGTTTTTGGATTGCAGGCGATATTCGACCAATGTTTTGTCGCCGTGACCCCAAAGGTAATCATTGATCGCCTGTTTGACTTTTGAAACATCGTCCTTGTGGACAAGTTGATAGAAACGGTCTACCGTTAGCGGAACGAGTTCTTCCAAAGTGTAGCCGGAGATTTGGGCCCATTTAAAATTGATATCGATAGTATCTTTCTCAAGATGCCAATCCCAAAGTCCCGTATTGGTTCCCTCGATGATCATGTCGAGTTTGCGTTTTTCCGCAATCAGCGAGGTTTCCTTGGCTTTGATATCGGAGATGTCGTTCAAGACAACAATGACTTCCTGATCATCATTCATCAGAAAACGAGTCGACAAGAACTTTCCGCTTGCCAATTCGAGTTCCAAACAGTAATCTTCTCCAAGCTCGAGCGACTGGAAAATGCGACTTGCTTCTTTTTCTTCAATCATAGGAAACAACTCGGAAAACTCAGTGCCGATCACACGAGTGATATTGTCAAATAGAAGTCTTGGCAGACTGCGATTGGAAAAAATCAGTTTGAATTTCCGAAGATTCTTTTCACCGGTAAAGATGCCGATGCCCTCATGCATTCCGACGATCAAATCACGGCTACGCTTCTGAATCCGCTTCATCTGCTTTAGACGGAAATATTTCTCCGTCATGTCGTAGAAGAAGACGTGAAGATACATCTCGTCACCGTCAAAAAATGGCGACGAAGAAATTTCAACGTACGCTTCGCTTCCATCGGAACGGAACATTTTGTATTCGGCTCTGGTTGAAGGCGTTCTTGTTTCTTGAATCTTCTTGATCCTCGACTTATAAAAACTGTGGTATTTGGGATCGAGAAATTGGTAGAGTTTTTTTCCAAGGATGGCGTTATCGTCTTTTACAATAAACAAATCACGGCAAGCGGGGTTTAAATAGATGATTTTCTCTTCATGGCAAATCAAAATCGGGATCGGCGAATTCTCGGTAATATGGCGAAACCGGTCCTCATGCTTTTTTTCTCGCAACGCAGATTCCTTTTCCTGCGAAATATCAGTGATGAAGCCTTCGACATAGATGACTTGGTTATGATCATCGCGGATCCCATGACCGCGCTCATGAACCCACTTGATTGTCTTGTCCTTGGTAATGATCTCGTATTCAAACTCAAAATCGCGCTCTTCTCGGAGCGCGTCTTTCCAAAGCTGACGAATCGTATTCTTGTATTCGGGAAGGATCAAATCTTCGAAAGCGACAACCTTGTTATCTAAAAGATCCTCATTGCGATAGCCGGTAACCGACGGACCGTTGGCGCTGATAAATTTCATGGTCCAAAACTCATCGTTCAGGCAGCGATAGGCCATTCCCGGATAACCATCAACCAGCCTGACATACACTGATGCAAAATCGACCGCATGCATAGGGCGATCCGTTTCCTTGTTGTCCCCCATTTAGTTCCTCCATAAAACGAGTGATTCCCAGCAACTAGAGCGACTAAACATTTTGTACTATATGATATTTTATCAAATATAGATAATAATAGCAACAGCAAAAAAATCAGCGGTAGTTAACACGGTTTTATTATACGGGATTATTCTTGAAGCGTTAGCCCTCATTTGCCCTTGTAATTGCTTTTCAACCACATGATGGTGTTACGCACCGTTACCGAAAACGGAGTCAGATCCATAACCAAATCACGCCGCATCCGCGAGTTGTCATATTGGTAATTGTCGAGGATGGCATCGATCATCACTTTGGAAAAGCGGGGGATCAAAAAAACGAACAGGCGCGCGATAAATCCGGGGATTGGTAAAAACAACGCACTATGGCCACCAAGGGAACAAATCTCCTTGTAAAACTCATTGATCGTCATATTGTGCCCGGCAA
>JAQVPE010000049.1 GCA_028702245.1 Candidatus Izemoplasmatales bacterium | reverse complement strand
CTTGATTTGGCCCTTGTATTTTCGGGAGATTACTTCTCAGAGTATTATGCGGCCATCGAAGATGAACGCGAGATCAACTTCGGCTTCTATGTCCCCGAAACGACTAATGTCTGGATGGACGCGATGGTGATCCCGTCAATCGCAGGCAACGTCCCGCTTGCCCACCAGTTCATCGATTATCTCCTCAGAGAAGATGTCGCCCTGATCAACTATGAATACATCGGTTATGCTCCTCCCTATGACTTGATCTATGATCAGATCTTCGAACAAATCGAAACCGATTTTGGCGGTTTGGCCACAAACTTCGATCCTTTCCCCGAAGGGACATTCCGACAAATGTACGTTTACGGTTCCGATGAACGCTCAGATGCAATCGTCAACATTCTCCAACGGGCTAAAAACGCTGATTGAACGAATACGCCAAACGGCGTATTTTTTCTCAACGACAATCCGCTTTATCTTTTATCTCGGTTATGCTAAAATAAGATAAGACAATTTTCCAATCAGGGAGCATCCATGAAAGTATCCGAAATGCGCCAACTGCGCGATGATGTCGTTAAACTGCTGTACTTAAGCACAATGGGCGGCAGTTACGATCGAGCCGATTACTCCGAGACCGTAAATGCGAGACTCGACGCTGTCCTAGCCGAACTAGACAATCTCGATCAGATCATCTCAAATCAACTTAAAAACTGGACAATCGACCGGCTCAATTACGTCGACTTGGCCATTGTTCGCTATGCCGTCTATGAAATGAAGTACATGGAAACTCCGCCTGAAATCGCCATTAACGAGGCTTTGGAATTGACGAAAAAGTACTCTAACCTTGATGATGACAACGCCAAAAGTTTCAACAACCGCCTACTCCAAAATATCAAAGACAATTTGGGCTAGGGGGCGATCAGCTTGGAACGAAAGTATTTGACCGTCTCGGCTTTGACAAGATATTTGAAATTCAAATTCGATAATGACCAAAACCTCCAGGATGTTTTGGTAAAGGCTGAAATCTCCAACTATAAAAGACATTCGCGGGGACACTTGTATTTCACGCTCAAAGACGATTCTGCGCAAATAGCAGCGATCATGTTCGCAAGCAACGCGCAAGCACTTGCATTTCTTCCCGAAGAAGGGATGGAGGTGATTGTCGAAGGCTATGTGAGCGTCTATGAACCGCAGGGATCATATCAACTATACGTCAAACAAATGACTTTGGCGGGTGTCGGGGATCTATATCTTGCTTATCAGAAACTTAAAGATAAGCTGGAACAAGAAGGGCTATTTCAAAGCGCTCGTAAACAGCCATTGCCGAAGTACCCACGGATGATCGGTGTGGTCACCTCGCCGACCGGAGCCGCAGTTCAAGACATAATCCATATCATCAATCGGCGCTATCCGCTTTCGGGGATCATCATCTATCCGGCGATCGTTCAAGGCGAAGAAGCGAAGGCATCATTGATCGCTTCTTTAGAAAAAGCGAACCGACAAAAATTGGTTGATGTCTTGATTATTGGCCGGGGCGGCGGTTCGATCGAAGACTTGTGGGCTTTCAACGAAGAGAGCGTCGCCAGGGCGATAAGAGCCTCGAAGATACCCACCATCAGTGCCGTTGGCCATGAAACGGATTTTACCATCGCCGACTTTGTTTCCGATATGAGAGCGCCAACGCCGAGCGGAGCTGCCGAGATCAGCGTCCCTGACCAACGGGAACTCCTTGAATATCTGACCGAGTTGAAGAGCCGTCTCGATCGCGGTCTAAAAACACTTATAAACACAAAAGCGCAACTGCTCGTCCATCTATCTGAGTCGCCCTCGCTCAAACATCCGGAGCGCCTCGTCGAATACCAGGAGTTGCGACTATCGGCGCTAACCGATCGCCTCCAACAACTACAGCCGCATAAACAAATCGACAATCTCGCCATGAAGGTCACAAATTTGGAAAAGGCGCTCGCCTACAATATCGGAACCATCTGGCAAAAGGCAAATCACAATTATCTGCAAATGCAGTCGAAAATGGAACTTGTCAATCCTTTTCAAATCATCGACAAAGGCTACGCCCTTATCAGGCGGGAGTCGACATACGTCAAATCCGTCACCGCCCTCAAAACTGGCGATGACATCGAAGTCATCATGAAAGACGGTCGGATCGATTGTTTGGTCAAAACCGTTAGAAAGGATTAATTCAAGATGGAAACAAAACTTTCGTTAGAAGAAGCTCTCGAGCAACTCGAAGCGGTCGTGAAGGAACTCGAGTCCGGCAATCTTCCCCTCGAGACGGCAATCAAGAAATACGAAGAAGGCACCAAACTCGCAAATCATTGTCGGAATCTGATCACAAGCGCCGAGAGTGTGATCGTCAAACTGATGAAGGGTGAAAGTCTCGAAGACTTCTCGACATCGACGGCAAAAAAAGAGTGAACCGATGATCGATCTCAAAGACATCAAAGATCCTGCTTTCTTGAAGGACCTTACTATCAACGAATTGAACGATCTTGCGACACAGATTCGTTCTTTCATCATCGACAATGTGGCCATTACCGGCGGCCATCTTTCGCCAAACCTCGGGGTTGTCGAATTGACGATCGCGATGCACAGGGTGTTTTCCTCCCCCAGCGATAAATTGATCTTTGATGTCGGTCATCAAGCCTATACCCATAAAATCCTCACCGGTCGGTCCGAAGCCTTTGGCACTCTCAGAAAACACGGCGGGCTCTCCGGATATCTAAAACGCGAAGAATCCGTCCATGACTGTTGGGAAGCCGGCCATTCTTCAACCGCACTGGCGGCGCTGGCGGGATACGAGATCGCCCGCGTGCAAAACAACGAAAGCCACAAAGTCGTCGCTCTGGTAGGGGACGGATCGCTTAACAGCGGCCTTTCTTTTGAAGCGTTGAACTTCATTGGCCACTATCCCAAGATTTCACCGGCAATCATTTTGAACGATAACGAGATGAGCATTTCCAAAAACGTGGGAACGCTCGCCAAACTGCTCAACTCGATGCGCACCTCAAAACCCTACATCAAGGCAACGAGAAGCCGCTTTATGCCCAAGCTGTTCAATGAACTGAAAATCCGCATCGGCAACATGCTCCGCGGTTTCGCCAAGAACATGACGATCTTCGATGAGTTTGGCCTTCAATATTACGGACCGATCGACGGCCATAACATCAAAACCTTGATCAAGTATCTCGAACTCATCAAAAACGACAAGCATCCTTCGGTTCTTCATGTTGTCACTAAAAAAGGCAAAGGTTATCCCTTTGCGGAATGTGACAATCTTGGGATGTGGCATGGAGTCGATCCTTTCGACAAAGAGACTGGAGAAGCTACTGCCAAGGTTCCGGAAAACACTCTGAGTTGGGGGAAACTAGTATCCTTGTATTTGCTTGAGCGCATCAAGCGCGATGATTTCACTGTTATCGTTCCGGCGATGATCAACGGCTCGGGGTTGCGGGATTTTCAAGACAAGTACCCCGACAAAATCATCGACGTCGGCATCTGCGAATCGTTTGCGGTCTGTCTTTCCGCCGGTTTGGCGCAATCGGGAAAGACGGCTTTCGTGCCAATTTACTCATCGTTTCTCCAACGCGCTTACGACCAAGTGTCCCATGATGATGCCAGACAGAACCTCCACGTTATTTTCGCGATCGACCGCTCGGGGATCGTAGGCGGCGACGGCGAAACCCATCAGGGTATCTATGACATCGCCTATTTGCGTCACATCCCCAATATCGAAATCGTCCAACCAGCCGACGCCGTAGAGTTGTTCGCCCTCCTCGATTACGCTTTCGATCACACCAAAAAACCGATTGCGATCCGCTATCCCAAAGGCTTGACCGGATATCTTCCCGAGAAAGTGGCAAAACGGCCTATAATCGATCACCCATCCTGGACGGTTATCAAAGAGGGAAAAAGCGGGCATTTGCTCGCTTACGGAGAAAATGTCAAACGTTTGGAGAAAGCATTGGCTGAACAAGACCTCGATGTCTCCCTCATCAATGCGCGCTTTATCAAACCGCTCGATACCGAAATGCTGAAGCATCTGAAGGCAAGCAACAAACCCTTATTCGTCATGGAAGATGTCACACGGATCAGCGGCCTCGGCAGCGCCATCATGGAGTATTTTGAAGAATTGGGAAATACCACATCCGACCTGACGATTTTCGGCCTTCCCGATCAATTCATCGGTCAGGGAACTTTGGATGAGATACAAGCCGATTTCAAACTGGATCCGCAAACAATCCTTTCGAACATTTCCCGAAAACTAAAAGAGTAGTGGTGAAGAAACTTGCTTAAGCGGCTTAAAATCGGCAATTTTGCCATCATTGACAAACTCGATCTCAACTTCTATGAAGGCATGACGGTCATCACCGGCGAGACCGGTGCTGGAAAAAGCATCCTGATAGACGCAATCAGCCTCTTGAGCGGCGAAAGGGCCAGTCAAGACATGATCCGTTTCCAAGAGGAGAGAGCCTTCATCGAAGGCGTCTTTGAACTTGACGATAAAAGAAGAAGAAAGTTGTTCACCGAGTTTGGCGTAACCGCTAATCCTGAGCTTGTGATCGAACGCGAATTAGCCGTCAACAACAAGAACTCGGTGAAGATCAATGGCGAAAACAAGACGCTTGGCGATCTCAAAAACATCATGAGGCTGATCCTCGACATCCATTCGCAGTTTGACACGCAGAGGCTTTTGAATCCGGATAGCTATCTTGAACTTCTCGATAACTTCCAGCCCGAACGGCTGGAACGATTTCTTAACTCATACCAAACAAGACTGGCAAAACTCAAACAGACTGAATCCGAATACGAAAGACTGAAACGACAAAAAGAGGCTTTGGAATCAAAACGCGACTCCTTGTCGGCTGAACTCACAGAATTGCGGCAGTTGGCTTTTACCCCTGACGAACTGGAAAGACTTCAGGATGAAGCCGACAAGCTCAACAACTTCGATCGCGTTTACGAACAATTCCAATTGGCAATCGAAACGATCGATGGCGGCGCCCTCGAAACCAATCTATATCAGCTCCACAAGACGCTGGAACGCCTTAGCGGGTACTCGGGAGAATATAAGTACCTCTCCGACAAGATCACCGACCACTACTATGAACTTGAGGATCTTTTTCGCGAAATCCGCGACAAGGCCCAAGATCTCAACTTCGATCCTGAGGAGTTAGAGCGTCTCAACGGCAGAATCTACCTTCTCCAAAGAACCATTGAGAAGTATGGCAAGAATCTCCCTGAACTTTGTCAGTATATCGACAGCCTAGAACAATTGCTCGCGGATGCAAACGGCATCGATTTCAATCTTCAAGGACAGAAGAAGCAACTTGACGAGGAGTTCAGCCAAGTTGTGATCGACGCCAAGCAACTCTCGCAAGCGCGACAAGCGCTGGCGGCATCAATCACCCTAGAACTGACGACGAGACTCCATGAACTCGGGCTTCAATCAACAAAAATCGAGTTCAAATTCTCATCGGCTGTCCCCGAAACGCCGGAAGCGATCAGTGGGTTCAAGGATGACGGGATCGATGCCGTCGACATCTTGATTTCGACAAACGTCGGCGAACCGTTGAAACCGCTCGCCAAAACCGCTTCCGGGGGCGAAATGAGCCGGGTCATGCTGGCATTCAAATCGATCTTCGTGGGTTCAAGGCAGCTTGAGACGATGATTTTCGATGAGATCGATACCGGTATCAGCGGCAAAGTGGCGAGGCAGATAGCCCTTAGCATCAAAGAAATCGCCAAAAAATGCCAAGTCTTGTCGATCACCCACATTCCCCAAGTCGCAGCTTCCGGAGACCACCACCTAAGCGTCCGGAAAGTCGTTGAAGGCGGACGGACCATCGCTAAGGCCAAGTACCTCGATTTTTCCGAAAGGGTCAATGATCTGGCCATGATGCTATCGATAGGCTCACCGACACCCTCAACGATCGATGCGGCCAAAGAATTATTGCTTGAAACATAAAAAAAGGAGCTATCGACCGATAACTCCCTTTTATTTTTTGTTTAATAATCAGGAAAAAGAATTGATGATATTAATGATAGCGGCGATGATAATGCCGATAAACATGCCTCCGGCAAGGAGAACAATGATGATTCTGCCGACTTTGCTTTTCGTCGGATTATAGGTTTTTATTTCCTTTTCGATTTTTGTCGGTTTTGGTTTGTTATTGTTAGCCATGGTCTCACCTCGATCGTTTCCTCGTTTTCTAATTATACCCGAAATATCGGAAAAAGAAAAGTCTTTTTTTTGCTTATTCGACCGAGTCGAAGGAACAAAGATAAGCAATTACTTCATTAGTGATCCGTGTCGGAGTCGAAGCCCCGCTTGAGACGCTGATGGTCTTGACGCCAAAGAGATCAGCGGGATCGATCTCGTCGAGACTTTGAATCAGGATCGTCTTGGTGTTGG
>JAQVPE010000048.1 GCA_028702245.1 Candidatus Izemoplasmatales bacterium | reverse complement strand
CGGAAGCGGAGATGTTCCTTCTGCCAAGCGTGATCGCATGCTTCAAGGAGAACCAAGATCTCTTTATAAAACATTTTTACAATTAGAAATAGAAGACAGGATATAGATAAATGAGCCTCGTCTTATCGATCGCCAATCAAAAAGGCGGCGTCGGGAAAACAACGACCGCCATCAATCTCGCGAGCTCGCTTGCCAGTTTAGGCAAGAAGATCCTGCTCATCGACCTTGATTACCAGGCCAACGCCACGACTTGCATGGGCATCAACCGCGGCAGTTTCGGAAGGTCTGTTTTTGATTGTCTTAGCGAGAGCTGCGATATCACCGAGATCACCCTAAAAACCGATAATCCCCTGATCAATGTGCTGCCGGCAAGAACGATGGTCGAAGGCATCGAAGAGAAGCTGGTCCTCAACAGCAACCGCGATTTTATCCTCCATACCCAACTTAGTGATGTCAAAGACGATTACGACTACGTCCTGATCGATTGTCCGCCTTCTCTTGGCTATATCACGATCAACGCGATGATGGCCTCCGATGGCGTCATCATCCCCGTCCAGTGCGAGTTCCTCGCGATGGACGGTTTGACGCAACTGCTCAACACGATCAGATTGGTCCAAGGCAAGAAGAAGGTCAACCAGGAAACGCTCACGATCTTTGGCGTGCTTTTGACGATGCTCGACACGAGGACGACATCGGGATTCCAAGTCGTCAACGAGGTCAAAACCTATTTCAAAGAGAAAGTGTTCCAAACGATCATTCCGCGAAACATCAGTTGTTCGAACGCGACTTTTTACGGCGTTCCGGTAACCGAATACTCGCCCAAGAGCAAATCTTCGCTCAGCTATAAGCAACTCGCAAAAGAGGTGATTTCGCGCCATGACGAATAAGAATTTAACCAGGAGAGGTCTTGGGGATCTTCTTAAAGAGAACGAGATCCTCGATCTTGAAAAAGAGGAAGTCGTCGAAATCGAGATCGACAAGATCAAGCCCAACCCCTTCCAACCCCGCAAACATTTTGATCAGGCCGCTTTGGAAGAACTCGCCGAGTCGATCCGGATGAATGGCGTCTTACAGCCGATCATCGTCAAGAAAATCGCTGACGGCTATCTGCTCGTAACAGGCGAAAGAAGGTCGAAAGCTTCGAAAATGGCCGGATTTATGACGGTTCCCGCCATCATCCGCGATTACAACAATCAGTATTTAGCCGAACTGGCCTTGCTTGAAAATATCCAAAGGGAAGATCTGACGATCGTCGAAGAGGCGCAAGCTTATCAAAATGCGATCGATTCTTTGAATCTGACGCATTTGGAGCTTGCGCAAAAGATTGGCAAGTCCCGTTCATATGTGTCGAATACCCTGGGCATTCTTTCGTTGCCCGAATCGGTATTCGATGATATCAATACCGGCAACATCTCGATGGGCCATGCAAGGGCTTTGTCCAAACTCAAAGATGTGAACCGGATCAAGGCAATTGCGAGTTTGATCGTCGAGAACCGCCTCAACGTCAGGGAGATCGAGGCTTTGGTCCGCAAGGAGAAGAAAAAGCGCGAGATCAAAAGGCAGGAAGTAACTCCCGATTTTCAGAAGAAACTTACTGAAGTAAGAGATGAACTCGGCAAGAATCTGCCGCTTAATAAGAAACCTTCCCTAAATCAAAACAAACTCGTGATCACCTTCACTGACGAAAGTGAAATCGAGAAGTTCCAAGACTTCATCAAGGACAAACACTAGTATGGAACAAGATATCCGCCTTGGCGACATCGTCGTCTTGAAGAAAGGCCACCCTTGCGGGGAGAACAAATGGCAGATCGTCCGTTTCGGCGCCGACTGCAAGATCAAATGCCTTGGGTGCGGCCGGATCGTTTTGATCGATCGGCCGACCCTCAAGAAGAAAATCAAGAAAGTGATCGAAAGACAAAATGAAGAATCTGCTGGATAAGATTATCAGATACCGCGACGAACGCGGTTGGAAAGAACACGACACGCCCCAGGCTCTTGCCAAATCGATTATCATCGAGGCGGCCGAATTGCTTGAGAACTATCAATGGGATGATGCAAATCCAGATATGGAAAACGTCAAAGAAGAACTCGCCGATGTTCTTTTGTATACGCTTGCGATGATCGCCGATCTCGGGCTTGACCCGGAGACGATCATCTTGGAGAAGATGGAAAAGAATAACGTGAAATACCCGAAAATCAAATAGGTTGGCCCAGAACTTTGGGTAAATAGTAATTGACAAACAGGTGCTTAGATAGTAAAATATTATTCGCACTGCAATGTGTGAAAATGGGCCTATAGCTCAGGTGGTTAGAGCGCACGCCTGATAAGCGTGAGGTCGATGGTTCAAGTCCATTTAGGCCCACCATTTTTTTGGGGTATTAGCTCAGCTGGGAGAGCGCCTGCCTTGCAAGCAGGAGGTCAGCGGTTCGATCCCGCTATACTCCACCACAATCTAATATACGGCGGTGTAGCTCAACTGGCTAGAGCGTACGGTTCATACCCGTGAGGTTGAGAGTTCAAGTCTCTCCGCCGCTACCATATATTGGACCCATAGCTCAGTTGGTTAGAGCTATCGGCTCATAACCGATCGGTCGTAGGTTCGAGTCCTACTGGGTCCACCAGTTTTTTTCTATAATGGAGAAATACCCAAGCCCGGCTGAAGGGATCGGTCTTGAAAACCGACAGGGCGTGCAAGCGCCGCGGGGGTTCGAATCCCTCTTTCTCCGCCATCAGTGCCGAAATAGCTCAATCGGTAGAGCAACTGAATCGTAATCAGTAGGTTGTGGGTTCAAGTCCTATTTTCGGCACCAGATCGCATTATTGGCCCTTTAGGGCCTTCTTGACCCGCTAGCTCAGTAGGTAGAGCATTTGACTTTTAATCAAAGGGTCGGGCGTTCGAATCGCCCGCGGGTCACCACCTTTGCCCGAGTGGCGGAATAGGTAGACGCGTTGGACTTAAAATCCAATGTCAGCAATGACGTGCCGGTTCAATTCCGGCCTCGGGTACCACTTGGTATCACAATGGTTTTTATTGACAAAGGCAACTCGCTTTGTTATTATAAGATAGCACAATTTGATATCGCGGGGTGGAGCAGTCTGGTAGCTCGTTGGGCTCATAACCCAAAGGTCGGAAGTTCAAATCTTCCCCCCGCAACCAAAGGTCCGGTGGTGTAGTGGTTAACATGCCAGTCTGTCACACTGGAGATCGCGGGTTCAATTCCCGTCCGGACCGCCATCCTTGGCTCGGTAGCTCAGTTGGTAGAGCAATGGACTGAAAATCCATGTGTCGCCAGTTCGATTCTGGCCTGAGCCACCACGGAGCCTAATTATGGCCATTTCGATGGCTTTTTTTATTGAAATAAATGACTATTTTTTTGGGTTGTCCATGTGTCGCACAAGGGTATAGGTCAATTATTAACACCTGATAAAAAGAAAGCCACTTAGAGATCGACTCTAGGTGGCTATTTAATATAGGGGGTTGAAATCTCACTTGGTGAAAATTGGCGGATTTTATGTATTTCTTAGTGATTTATCAAGTTTTGTTGAATATGGTAGTAATTCATTGATATTCTTGGTCTGAATGTGGTCTAAGACATATTCTAAATACTTAGCCACATTAAAGTCATTCATGCGTGCAGTTCTAATAATCGAAAACATAAGGGTTGTATACCTCGCGCCGGCATATGAACCGGAGGTCATAAAGGTTTTTCGGTTGATCACGAAAGGCTTGACCGCCCGTTCACAGACGTTATTGGAAATTTTGAACTGATACCATTTCTTGTGCTTTTGATTCTTTGTGGATATTATATCATTTCATTGTTCATTAATCTATATTGTACGGGAGAATAACCTCCTAAAGTCAATTTGATTCTTTCGTTGTTATACCAATATATGTAATCATCAATTGTCTTAATCAAATCAGTTAGTGTTTTCACCTTTTGAAGATAAATCGTTTCACACTTAAGTGTTCCAAAGAAACTTTCTACGACAGCTTTATCGTAAGCATTTCCTTTTGAGCTCAGCTCAATTGGAAATACTACTCCAAGCACTTGGTACATATTCGTTATGTAGACATGTAAGCTGGTCGCGTTACTATCAACTTTTTTCTGTGTCAATTCCCCTTTGGTCAAGTTGTTTTGTGAATTACCGAGATATGAGTGCAAAAAAATGATATAATCATTTCTGTAAGATTACATTCAAGTCGATATGAAAGGATTTGCGGGTAGATGGAACACGTTAACTTGTTAAACAGAATATCAAAACCATCTGCACATACGCCAATTGGAAGACTTCTTCCAGCAAATCTGGACCCTATTAAGTTCGGCATTGTGGACTATTCTCAACTCCTTGATGATCTTGGGCTCGAAATGGCATGGAAGGTAATTCTTGACAACATATCTAACCTTACAATAGCCGAACTGAAAGGATCCTTTTTCGATTTCGATAATCTAGGAGAGATATATGAGATTGGTCTCGCATACACAAATAAAATAACCAAGAAAGAACTAGGTAAATACTACACTCCTGATGATGTATCTAGCCTAATGTTTGAATTACTTCTTGAAAACACGAACTTGATAAACCTTGTGGATGTCGGATGTGGCACAGGAAACTTGATTATTAGCGTAATAAAAACCGCTATGAAGTCCGGTCAAACTGACATTATAAGGAGGATTAGAGAGGGTCGAGTTTGGCTTTATGATGTAGATCCAGTCGCATTAAGCATATGTGTAGTTAAGATAGAGATACTTCTACAAGAAAAAGTAGGGTCGCTCATTCATGTGGTTCTTGGAGACTTTCTTGATAAGAAGATTGAATTGCCATCTGACTGCACAGTGATCACCAATCCGCCGTATAGTATTATCAAAGAGATTAAGAAAAACTGGATTAGATCTGATGTTCTACTTCAATCAAAGGATCTTTATGCAGGGTTCATAGACCGAATTCTACAACAAGAAAGATGCAAAGAAGTATTTCAGCGGGAAAGCACATGCGTGGATCAACCACATCTATGAACCACACTTCACTAAAGACGAGTTCATCGCTGCTGATGTTTTACTAGCAAGCCTATCCGTTCTAGTTGTGGATGGAGAGCATACCCCTTGGTTTCCAGTAACTTATGTATACTCTAAAGCGAGACACACAATCATTGACGACATACGAGTCTCTTTAAGGTCTAGACGACTATGTGTCAAGTATCTTCCTCTGTTCAACAGCAGCAATGTCTCTGAGCTACAGATGCAACTGACGAAAATCAACAAATTCTTACACGAGAAGACTTATCGTTTTGGGTATAGCGAGTCGGTTGATGTAGTTCCTTTTGTTGCGATTAATGTAGATGAGATTGGTTCAGTTGAGTAATAGTCCCTGGTGAAACACATCTAACTGATGTTTTGAAGAAGACGGAACGCTAAATCGCATAATAATCTTCATTCAATGAATATTGGTGAATGTTGTGAAGTACCCCTTTCTAAAAGTATTTGATTGCTAGATTGACTATTCTTAGAAATGATGCAATTGACTTAGTTTAATAGAGTAGATTTAGAAGGTATAGCGCATGTAGAACAACTCATTCTCTTACGATAGTTTAAGCATTATAAAGCAAATCAAAACTGAAACAGATAAGACAACGACAGAGAAGCAAGGTCGACTGTTTTTTTTGATGAAACACAGGTCAATTAAGAACTTTACGCCTTAGGACTTCATTTACTAAGTGGTGACGTAGCCGTTGCTGAATGACAATGCTTTCGTCTAGCCAATGTGAAGTTCACAAAACAATTGAATCAAGGCGGTCTGTCCTTTGTGACGCAATCTCATGGAAACATTTGTCGGCAACTGCGACGCCGACTATCTCAAGTTATTTTCGAGGATCGTCGGAGTTTCACTTTTTTTTGAATACATCATTCATTCGCTAAGTTATTTCTCTGCGAACGCTTTGTTTGGTGGAAGCCGCCCTTCTAAGGGACGCGTGGCGATTCTCAAAACTATCGCTATCAACGAGAATTTACTTCAATGGATTGACAACGCGATTCACTCGTCAATGGAGATCAGAGTCATCATCATTATGAACGGCATGCTTTCTGAGATTGACAAGAAGAAAAGCGTCATTTGAAAACTTAATGAACAGGAAGCACTCACCGGCTCGACGGAGAATGCTGTGAGCTTTGTGGAAGACAATCAAAGCAAGATTGAAGCGATCATCAATGACTACGTCGCCTTCAGTAACAAGATGCAAGGAAGAGCAACTTTGTCTGAAGCTGAGAAAATTATTCAGGAACAACTCAATCAATAGGATATAGCCACACCGAATTATTCAAGTCGGATGTGGCCGTTTTCTCTTTTATAGCAAAACATGATGTGGTATATTTTAGTTATAAATAATTAACCAAGGAGTAGTACATGACGCATATCAATTTAATACATC
>JAQVPE010000047.1 GCA_028702245.1 Candidatus Izemoplasmatales bacterium | reverse complement strand
GATGCCGTGGGTGTGATAATAGAGTTCCTCGCCCAAAACACCGAAGCGGTGTTTTAGTTTGTCGGGATCCGAAGCGGCGATGTCGCCGATTTTGTAAAACCCCATCTTATTGAGACGAGGTTCCATGTTTCTGCCGATACCCCACATTTTGCTTAACGGGGTGACCGGCCATAGTTTTTCGGGAAGGTTTTCGTAATCCCACTTGGCGATATAGTTTTTGGCGCTTTTGGATTCGATGTCAAGCGCCAGTTTAGCCATTAACATGTTCGGCCCAATGCCGCAACTGGAATAGACCTTTGTTTCTTTGTAGATCTCGTCCATGATCATCTTGGCGATTTCATAATCGGTTTTTTTGTAATAGTCTAGATATTCCGTCAAATCGAGAAACACTTCGTCGATGGAATAGACGTACATGTCTTCCTCGGAAATGAAACGAAGATAAATTTCAATGATTTTGGTGGAATATTCGAGATATTGTTCCATCCGCGGTTTTTGGAAAATGATTTTTAAGTTCTTTGGCAATTCATAGATTCGGCAACGATTGGGAACTCCCAATGATTTAAGATAAGGCGTAACAGCAAGCACGATCGAACCGCCGCCGCGGGCATAATCGGCGACAACCAGTGGCGTCTTGAAAGGATCCAGACCTAAAAGACTGCATTCAACAGATGCATAAAAGCTTTTGAGATCGATGCAGATGATATTCTTAGATAGTCTATACTCTTCCAAGGCCACGTCTCTCCTTTAATATTATTATATCTTTTTTGGCTTGGAAAATAAACGTTTGAAAGATTGTTTTGCAATGAAAATGTTAACACGTGTAAAAAAAATGACAGTTAGTAAAACCGTCATTTGCTTGTATTAAAAACCGGTATGGTGATACTCATTTTTGTGCCGACATCTTCTTTGCTTTCAACCTCGATCTGACCTTGATAAACCAAAACTAGATGTTTGACGATCGACAAGCCAAGTCCGGTTCCTCCGGTTTTAAAACTTCTGGCCTTATCAACCCGATAAAAGCGTTCAAACACGCGATTTTGATCGGCTTTGGGGATGCCGATGCCGTTATCGGCAACTTCGATGATGATTTTCCCGGGCTCGCTTTTGGCGCCAACCTTGACATACCCGTTCTCTTTTCCGTAGAAAACAGCATTTTCCACAAGGTTCCCCAGCAATTGCGTCATGTGTTCGTGGCTGGCGTTGATTTTAATATCATCGGATTCGTCGATCAATTCGATTTTCTTGTTTTTGGCTAGTAAGCCAAGATTAGAAAATACTTCTTTGATGATTGTTTTGAGGTTTACCGAAGAATAGGCCGCCTCGGGCATATAATTCTCATATTTAGAAAGAGTTAGCATATCAAACACAAGTTTATTCATGCGTTTGGAGTCTTCAAAAATTCTTTTGGATAGATCGATGATATTTGCTTCGTCTTTGATCAAACCGGAAGCGATGATTTCGGCAGACCCCATTATCGATGTAAGCGGAGATTTCAACTCGTGCGAAGCATTGACAAAGAAATCGCGTTTTAGGTTCTCGATATTTTTGACGGCCGTCACGTCGTTGAAGGATAGAAAGATTCCGGGAACGCCGCGCCAGCTTTTATCAACGTGTGTGACTGTGACCGAATAAAAGGCCTCCCCAATTTCAATGACAATTGTCGTACCGCTCTGTGCTTTTTGCGTCTTTTCAATCGCTTGATCGATTTGTTTATCGTGAAACAAAAAACGATAATGCTTGAGATAATGCGCCTCATCATTGAAATTGAACAACTCTCTCAAAAAGCGATTTGCCATGATGACGTTGCCTTGGTTATCGAGAACACACACGCCTTGATTGATATGTTCAAGCAAAAAATCGGTTTTTTGCTTTTCGTTGTTTAGCGATTTAATGGTTTCGGAGATGTTTTTGTTAATGTCGTTGATTTCGTTAAGCAGCGCGTTTATTTCCGAATATTTTTCAACGGGCAATAGTTCCGAGTAATTCCCGTTTGCCACATCTTTGAGACTTTTTGTCAGGTTTTGGAAAGGCTTCATCGTCTGTTTCACCATGATGCCGTTCAAAATAACCACAATGACGAGGATGGCTGATGCCAACAACAAAGACAACCCGCTAAAATCGTTCAGAAATGGCAAAACACTGTTTAACGGAATGGCAACTCTTACATAGTTATTGTCAGTGAATTGGTAAGCAAGATACATCATTCTACGGGATAGGGTCGCCGATTCGCGGATAAAGGTCTCACCAACATTCACAAACTCGGGACGATCAAGATGATTCTCCAATACATCCGCCGCAGAATCGGCGATAACGTTCCCGTCTACATCCATAAAAGTGATTCTAATATAATCCTCTATTCCCTCGTGTCGATCGATGATAACGTCCGGATCCATCCCCTCAAGATAATCGGTTTTGACAATTTCCAGATAATAGCGGATGTTCATTTCGGTAATCTTATTGAAGTTGTGACGCACTAAAAGAATCGATCCGACAATAAACATGATCAACGCGGCTGAAACGATAAGAATAAAATTGAATCCAAAACGTTTTTTCATAAATTGATCTTGTATCCTATTCCCCTAATAGTTTGGATCGGATCGGGATATTGACCTATTTGTGTCAGTTTCTCTCTGATTTTTTTGATATGGACATCGATTGTTCTTGATTCTCCGATAAAATCATAACCCCAAATCGATTCGATTATTTCTTCGCGCGAAACGGTCTTTCCTTGATTAGACGCCAACAGTTCAAGTATTAGATATTCTTTTTCAGTAAGCAAGGCTTTTTGGCCTTTGAGTACTATTTGTCGCTCTTTTGGCCTGAATTCGATTTCGCCAATCGATTTAACTGCGCTTGCTTGTTCATTGCCCCTTCGTCTGAGCAGGGCTTTGACCCTGCTAATAAGCTCCAAAATACCGAATGGTTTCGCTAAATAGTCGTCAGCTCCGAGATCGAGGCCAATGACCTTGTCGATTTCGCTCCCTTTTGCGGAGATGACCATTATTGGAATTTCTTTGTATTGAGTGTTGTTTTTTAAGTGTTTGATTATCTCCAAGCCGTTGATCCCCGGCAACATGATGTCGACCAAAAAAAGATCGGGTACTTGTTTTTTGAGTTGTTTGAACATTTCAGCGGCTTCAAGAAAACAACCGACATCATAGTTCGCGTTCTCTAAAGCAATCTTGATAACGTTTTGGATGTTGGTTTCATCCTCGATCGAATAGATCAATGGTCTCATTGACTAAGCCCCCTGGATTCATAATCTTTCGCCTGTGATCGAATAGATCACCCATTCGGCAATATTAACCGCATGATCGCCAATTCTTTCTAAATATTTGGCGACCATCATTAGATAAAGCGCAAAATCGGCATCGACTTTTTTGTTTCTGATGGCTTCTGCTACTTTGGCCTTGGTACTTTCAAACAAGTCGTCTACAATATCGTCGGTTTCAATAACAGCAGAAGCTATTTCCTTGTCGGTACTAATAAACGCTTCGATTGCCTGTTTAATCATTTTTTGACACACAGTGGTCATCTCTTCGATATCGTTAACAAAAAATGAAGAATGCGTTTTTTCCATGAAAATCGTCATTTTAGCGATATCAGCGGCGTGATCGCCGATTCGTTCCAAATCAGTGACCATTTTGAGTACTGAAGTGATGAACCGAAGATCTTTGGCAACCGGCTGTTCTCTTTGGATGATCCTGAGACAGTCTTTTTCAATTGTTTGTTCATATTCGTTGACAAGTTTGTCTTTTTTGATATTGGCTTCCGCAATTTCGGTATCCATCTTTAAAAAAGAGGATAGGCCTTCCTTGATATTTGCACTGACAAGTTCCGCCATTTCGACGAGAGTCAGTTTCAATCGATCCAGTTCTTTGTCAAAATTGGTTCTTTGTGTCATAATCGTCGCTCCGATCCCTATATTATTATATCTTTAATGTAATGCAAATACAAAGACTTAGCCAAAACGACCGGTGATATATTCTTCAGTCTTAGGTTGAAGCGGTTTCGAGAAGATTTGATCGGTTTCACCATACTCGACAAGATTGCCCATTAAGAAGAAAGCTGTGAAATCTGAAATTCTGGCAGCTTGTTGCATATTATGGGTAACGATGATGATGGTGTAGCTGGTTTTTAAGTCGCTGATAAGTTCCTCAATTTTGGCGGTGGCGATTGGATCTAAGGCGCTTGTTGGCTCATCCATCAAGATCACTTGGGGATTCATCGCGATTGCCCTGGCAATGCAAAGACGCTGTTGTTGCCCCCCCGATAAACTCATCGCGCTTTCTTTGAGCCGATCCTTGACTTCTTCATAAAGCGCGGCGTCCAGAAGCGCTTTCTTCACGATTTCCTGAAGTTTCTTTTTTTCTTTCACACCTTGACATCGAGGGCCATAGGCGACGTTATCAAAGATACTCATTGGAAACGGGTTGGGCTTTTGAAAAACCATTCCTATTTTAGTTCTTAATTCGATAACATCATAGTATCGATCATATATATCTTTTCCCTCATATGTAATTTCACCACTGATAGCCGTTTGCTCGATCAAATCATTCATTCGGTTCAAACAGCGCAAAAGCGTCGATTTTCCACACCCGGACGGACCTATCAAAGCTGTGACTTGCCTGGCGGGAAAGGCGATGTCAATATTGTGCAAAGCTATTTTGTCTTTGTATTTAAATGTTAGATTCTTGATTTCAATGACATTTGGCATATATATATTCCTCAATTATGTTTGAAAATGAATTTGCTGGAAATGATTTTGATTCCCAAGTTTAACAATAGAACAAAAATCATGATGATGATCGCAACCGAAGCCGCAAGTTCGAAGTTTGGATTTTCTCCGGACATGACGCTCCAGATGAAAACAGATAACGATGTTGATTTTTCGGTTAAGATGATTTTATCCTTGATAGCCGTTCCGACCGCATAGATTAAGGCTGCCGATTCGCCGATTATTCTTCCGATTGAAAGCAGGACTCCGGATAATATGCCGGGAATAGCCGCCCTAAGAACGATCTTGAATGTTGTTTGGCTGCGGTTTGCGCCAAGAGCGAGCGAAGCATGTCGGAAATCATCAGGAATCGCTTTTAGAGCGTCTTCGGTGGCCGAGATGACAATCGGAAGAACCATTACCGAAAGCGTTAGGGCACCGGTAAGAATGTTCCCTCCTTCAGAACTTGTTATTGAAGAAATAAAAGGAATAAATAACGCCGCTCCAAACAAACCATAAATGATTGAAGGCACTCCGGTAAGGGTTTCGACCAATCTTCTTAACCACTTGACATACCATCTGCCAGGATTTGCGAACTCATTGAGATAGATTGCGGTAAAAATGCCAAGTGGAAGCGCAATGATCAATGTGAATAGAATGAGATACCCGGTTGTTATCAACGAACCCCTGATGCCATTCCCTGGTTTTGAAAAAATGATATCAGCGATTCCTTCCGCTTCATCAAAGAGCAAAATGGCGTTTTGAGCTCCCTCGCGGCTCAGAACAATTACGTTGTTTGTAAAGATAACTTTGTCTAACGAATGCCCCTTCTTCAGTCCGACCATGTGGTTAGTGTCGTTTTTATCCGGCATATTTGCAAGTGGAGAGTTTTTATCGATATAGACTACTTTGATATAATTCTTCCCTTCAAAATCCGCGTTGTCTTCAAGCGCTATTCCCCATTTAGCCGAAAACCAGGCACTTTCGGAAAGGTTTTCTGGTCTTACAAACATATTTTCGCCTATTACTCCATCCGATCTGGCATTATAAACTTCAGGATAATAATCGCCGACGATCAAATTCCACGAAAGCAACCTGGTTCCTTTGTTAAAAATGTAAGCAAATACCAATACTAGAATAACAACGCCAAACAATGAGATAAACGAGATCAAAGAAAGATAGATTTTATCTAATCTATGTCGATTGGTTTTCATGCGAATCGCCCCGCTTTTTTCTTGAAGTGACCGAGCAGGATGTTGAACGCAATGATGATAAATATCAGCACAACGCCAACAGAAAAACGGATATCATAATCCAGTCCCGATGTTTCTTTGATACCAAGAAGCATTGTGGATGTTAAAGTTCTTGTGGTTTTGAATAAATCAAAAACCGGTCCGCTGCCGGCGTTGCCGGCAACCATACTAACAGCGGTAGCCTCGCCAAGGGCTCTGCCAAGTCCCAAGACGATCCCGGTGATGATACCGGGTTTGGCTGAGGATAGTGTTACTTTGAAAAGGGTTTGAATCTTTGTGGCCCCCAGCGCAAGCGAGGCTTTTTCCAGATCATGATCTACTGTGTTTATTGCGGTGACTGACATCAAAGTGATTGTTGGATAGATCATTACCGCGAGGACCAGGACGGTTGCCATGCCTGAAATTCCGCCTGCGGTTTGAATCCCTCCTAAGCTGGCGATCCGAACCACAAATTTTGTAATGACTCCC
>JAQVPE010000046.1 GCA_028702245.1 Candidatus Izemoplasmatales bacterium | reverse complement strand
GGCCAAATCGGTCACGGTAGAATAGGAGTACAATCCATGGGGAGATATTTTGGCACAGATGGGATCAGGGGCAAGGCCTATGCATTTTTGACAGAGGAATTAGGGTTTAGAGTCGGCCGTAGTCTTTCGCTTCTTGGATCTGATTTGCTTATAATTGCTATGGATACGCGTGAATCTGGGCCACCTCTAAAAGAAGCTATCAAGAATGGAGCCCGGACATCCGGTATCGATACAATGGACATTGGAATTGTGCCGACACCATTGCTCTGTTATCTGAGCCGCAAGTTTAACGCAATCGGAGTGATGATCACCGCCAGTCATAATCCTTATCACGATAACGGCATCAAAGTCTTTCTCCGCGGCAAGAAGATACCACATGAAGACGAGTCTGTGATCGAGAATTGCCTTGACGGCATCATCACGCCTTTACTTCCAGAACTTAGGGGAAAGGAAGTTAAAGGGGTTCCGGCATTGCCGCTTTATCTCGAGCTCTTCACATCCTTCATCCAAAAAACCAACCTCAAGATCGCTCTAGATCTCGCCAACGGAGCGACCGTTGTCACTGCTTCTAGTGTCTTTAAACAGATGGCTGAGGAACTTTATGTCACCGGAGATAATCCCGATGGCAAAAATATCAATCTCAACGTCGGTTCTACATACCCGGATTCAATTATCGGCTTGGTCAAGAAATCAGGATCTGACGTCGGGTTCGCTTTTGATGGCGACGGCGACAGGGTCATCGCAGTCGACCACCTAGGCAATCTTTTTGACGGCGATTTGATGATTTATGTCATCGCCTGTTATCTTCATGATCTTGGCAAACTGAGCCACAATGTGGTCGTCTTGACAAAGATGAGCAATCTTGGTATTATCAAAGCACTCAATCGCCGGGGAATCGAAGTAATGGCAGCCGATGTTGGCGACAAATATGTTCTGGAGATGATGGATTCGGGCGACTATGTTCTCGGAGGCGAAAACTCCGGGCATATCATCAACAAAGCGTTGCTCGACACCGGCGACGGCGTCTTAAACGCCGCTTTTATCACCAGTATTCTTGCTAAAACCGGAAAATCACTTCAAGAATTGACTGTAGATGTCAAGATGTACCCAAACAAGCTCCTCAACCTGACAGGTGTCAATAAGGATCTCGCCAAGCATCCCGATGTTTTGGCGATGGTCAATATCATCAAAAACGAACTGAAAAGCGATGGAGCTATCCTTGTTCGGCCCAGCGGCACTGAACCCATGATCAGAATCAACGTGACCGCCCCGACGAAGGCTGAGTGCGACGACGCCATCGAACGCATTGTCAATACCATTAACGCGCTTAAGCAATAAAGTCAGCAAGATGACAGGAGGATTAACCATGAAGAAATACGCCATTATTCTCGCCGCCGGCAAAGGCACCAGAATGAAGACCGAACTTCCGAAATGCGCATACCCGATTCTTCGCAAACCCATGATTGCCTATATTGTCGAAAATCTGAGAAACGCTTCATTGATTGATGAGATCATTGTCGTTGTCGGACACAAGCGTCAAGTCATCCAAGACATTCTCTTGGATGCAGTGACTTATGCTTGCCAAGAAGATCAACTTGGAACCGGACATGCCGTTATGGTAACCGAAGGTCTGATCTCAGACCTTGATGGCGACACGATTATCCTTCCTGGTGATATGCCGCTTGTCAACAGCTGTCTTCTCGAAAGCGCAATGCGTGAACACCACGACCGGCGGCATGATCTGACGCTCGTGACGACTAAGCTCGATGATCCATCGGGTTATGGACGTATCGTAAGGAATGAATCGGGCTATCTTGAAGCAATCATCGAACACCACGAGGCTAACTACGCTCAGAAAATGATTGATGAAGTCAACACCGGAATCTATGTCGTCAAAACCAGTTTGTTATTCAACTCCTTAAAGAAGATCGATAACAACAATTCAAAGAGCGAGTACTACCTGACCGATATCATCAAAGTCATGAAAGACGACAACTGTGTGATCGGGACCTATCATCTCAAAGAATCCTATAAGGCCATGGGAATCAATGATCTTTACGCCCTGAGCATCGCTGAAAGCCGTCTGCGTAATGACATCAACAAGTCATTGATGCGAAGCGGTGTGGCAATGATCAACCCTGATACGATCACGATCGGTCATAACGTCAAGATCGAAGAAAACGTCATTATTCATCCAAACACCTACATCACCGGAAACTCCGTCATTCACAAAGGCGCACAAATCGGCCCCAATACCGAAATCCACGAAAGCATCATCGGCGAGAATGTCATTTGCCGACTTTCGCTCGTCTACAATTCCACCGTTAACAAAGACTCCACCGTCGGCCCATTCGCCCACTTGCGTGATGGCGCCATCATCGGTGAAAAGAACCGGATCGGAAACTTCGTCGAAGTCAAAAAATCAACAACTGGCTTCAACACGAAAGCATCCCACCTTGCCTATATCGGCGATGCGACCATTGGCAAAAACGTGAACTTCGGCTGTGGTGCCATTACCGTCAATTACGATGGCAAAAACAAATATCAGACGACGATTGGAGACGATGTATTCATCGGCTGCAACGTCAATATGATCGCCCCGATCAATATCGAGGAAGGCAGCCTGATCGCTGCCGGATCGACTTTGAACAAAAACGTTCCCAAAGGTTCGCTCGCAATCGCCCGTGCCTTCCAGGTCAACAAGGAGAACTACATTCGCGACAAGAAAAATCGCGATGATGGCGAAGAGAAATAATTATCCTTGACAATTATTGGCTTATATAATATACTATAAAAGGTTAAAATGTAGAAAGCAGAAGCCCCACTTCTCACCTGATTGATGCAGTCAATAGGTCGACGCTACCGGATCTTGTTTATTGTAGGTCGTGTGGGTGCCAAAGCTTTGGCATCCACTTTTATATTTTGGAGGTGTTAAGCATTATCTACGCAAACATGCAAAGACCAGTCAAGAAAGACGACGCCTTGATCAATGAGAACATCAGGGTCAAAGAAGTCTTGTTGATTGGCGCCGACGGCGCCCAATTCGGGGTCAAGGGCATCAAGGATGCGCTGGCAATCGCGAGCCGTGAGGGGCTCGATCTTGTCATGGTCGCTCCCAATGCCAAACCGCCGGTCTGCAAACTGATGGATTATCGCAAGTACCGCTACGAACAACAGCGTAAAGCCCGCGAAGCCAAGAAGAACCAAAGGGTCGTCGAACTCAAAGAAATCCGTTTGACAGCGGTCATCGACAAGCACGATTTTGAGACAAAACTTCGCAACGGCTATAAATTCCTTGAAAAAGGCGACAAACTCAAAGTCGCCGTCTGGCTTCCCTACCGGGTCAGTGATATGCTGATCCAGCAAGGCAAGGAAGTCTTGGTTCGTTATCGCGAACGCTGTGAGGACGTCAGCACGCTTGAAAAAGACATCGCCCGCGAGGGGCGGTATCTAACGATGGTATTATTACCAAAGAAAAAACAACCTTAAGGAGAGAGAAACATGCCAAAAATGCGATCCCATTCGGGAACAAAAAAGAGACTGAAACGGACAGGCACAGGAAAACTGCAACGCCAAAGCACTTTCCACGGCCATCTGATGAGCCATAAGACGCCCAAACAGAACCGTCAGGCAAGAAGAGAAGAAACGGTAGCCAAAGCTGATCTCAAAAGAATCAGACACCAGGTTCCGTACTTGTAAGGGCTGGAGGAGAGATTAGATCATGCCAAGAGTTAAAAACGGAAGCGCCACCAGACAAAGACGCAAAAAAATATTGAAACTTGCCAAAGGCTACTACGGTGCGAAGCATTTGCTGTTCAAAACCGCAAAAGAGCAGGTGATGAACTCGCTAGCCTATCAGTACCGTGACCGCAGGAGAAGGAAACGGGACTTCCGCAAACTATGGATCACCAGAATCAATGCGGCAGCCCGAATCAATGATCTTTCGTACTCAAAACTGATCAACGGCCTCAACCTGGCCAAGATCGAGGTCAACCGGAAGATACTCGCCGATATCGCCATTAACGACCAAAGCGGTTTCAAGGCAATCTGCGATCAAGCAAAGAAAGCGCTCGAAAAAGTTGCCAAATAAGGTAAAAGTCTAGAAATAGACTTTTTTCTTTCCCAATCCGTTTTGGAAAGATAATTGTATTTATTGCGAAAGTTTGATAATATAATAACGATACATATACTTATGACGGCAGTTTCTAGGATAGGTGATATGCGTGTACAAGGAATTTCGAATCCATGTTTTTGGTGCCTCCGGTTCAGGGGCGACAACCCTGGCAAAAGCACTGTCCGTCAACTATCATTTCCAGTTCATCGATACCGACGACATTTTTTGGGAACCAACCGATCCGCCATTCACCAAGAAAAGGGCCACTCATGATTCGTTTTGCAAACTAAAAAGTTTGCTGGACCAAAACAAAAGAGCTGTCGTTTCCGGTGCATTTGTGGGTTGGGGAGACAACCTTAAACCGCTCTTTGATTTGTTCGTGTTCATGCATATCCCCATAGAAATCAGGCTCGAAAGGATCAAGCTTCGCGAGCGCCATCGTTTCGGAGATCGCGTTCTACCTGGCGGAGACCTTTACCAACAGCATCTTGATTTTCTCGATTGGGTAAGTCAATACGAGAGCGGCGATCTCAATATGCGCAGCAAAGCTCAGCACGAAGCTTGGTTGAAAGACGTCAAAGTGCCGATCATCAGGATTACTGAAGCGATGCCTTTGTCGGCAATGCTCGAAATTATCAGACCATATTTCACTTGAAAGCGAGTAGACCTCTAAAATGGGAAACTTTTTCGACCTTTTTCTGAAAGGTTTTGTGACTATTATCGTTCTTTATGTGTCTTTCAATGCCACTTTCCGCTATCATTCCGTTATCCGGATCTCACTTTTATTTGCCGTTGTCACCATCACTTTTGGTTCCTATTTTTTCATCGGAACGACCTTTTTCATCGGTTACGGCATTTTTATCGGAACCATCGCTCTGACCTCTATATCTCTAAGGCTTTTTCTCGCGTATAAAAAACGCGATTTGTTCCTCTTGATATCAGTTATCGACAAAGATCCTCGACCTGATCGCAAGGCGATCACGGATATGTTCGTAGATGCCGGCGGCGAAAATCAGAATCTTGTCTATGTCGGTGAAGGGCAAAGCGTTATTATGGTCAAGAACACAGCCAAGACAGAGGTCAAAAAGTTCCAGAAGCTGCTCGAGGATTATTTTCAAAAAAAGACCAAGCGTTTCGGGTTGGTCCAGTATTTCCATATCGTCGCAGCCCTCATTATTATCGCATCAATCTGGCGTTTCTAAGGAGAGTCATCTAATGGTCCCAGTATCAATCGCCTTTTCAAATAAGAATCCGGAGCGGTACTTTGGCGTCGATTATATCTTGAAGCCGTTTTTTGGCTCGCATCCATCCCGTCGATATTTCAGCACCACCGCTGATCTTGATCCTTCTTTCTCGAGGGAACCGATTCGACCAAAGGTTGAGTTGATAAAGACGATCGAACAGTTTTTAGAAGGACTTCTTCCCGGAAAAATCATCGGGTTGGTCCAAAATCCGGATCCTTATGACCCCAAAAATGCCGACAATGAATATTTGCGCTCGTTATTAAACATCGTTAAAGAGCGAAAACTCGGACTCTATCTTGAAACCGCTTCAGACTTAATCTTTCAGGATCTTCCGTTGATCAAAGAGATAACGGCAAATGCGCCAGTGCTGATAACAGTTCCGATAGGTTTTTTGAACGATTCGATCCAGTCGATCATCCTTCCAGATGATCCAGGCTTGGCAAAAAAGATGCGGCTTATCCAGAAGATCAATCAAGAGAAGATACCCGTCGGCGTCATTCTCAAACCGATAATACCTTTTGTAAATGACACCGAGAACAACATTCTTGAGATCATCGAAAAGTCCAAGTCCGCCGGCGCCGCTTTTATCTATCCTTCCTTCGGCATCACTTTGTCGCCAACGCAAAGACAAGCTTTCATGGAACTCATAACCAGGGAACTGCCAGGTCTAAGAAATATCCTGATGGACCAATTCGGGCTCAAAAAAAGCTGGGCTTCACCGGAACAGAAGCAACTAAAAAAAGCATTCGTAATCAACATGAAGAAAAACAAATTGCCGTTTGGAATGAAAGATATCATCGGATCCACCAAGGAAACCAATGTTCAACTCAAATTGTTTTAAGCCGTTTTTGAGGAGGTGTCAAGATGGGTGATTTCATCAAAGAAAACTGGGTTTTCCTGGTCCTTGTCTTAGGATCGCTTTTAGGAATATCGTTAGCATACTTGATCTATATCAGAGTCAATAAAGCAAAAGCCCTAAAAGCTGGCGGCAAAAGAGTACCGGAGGTCAAAGAAGACGAAGAAATCAAGGTCTCGCTCAAAGATTTGATCGATAGTGAAATCCTAAACCAAAATGAAGAAATCACACCTGATAAAAAATTGGGACCGGAAATCAATGACCCATCGGATAAGGAATCCGCTCACCATCATA
>JAQVPE010000045.1 GCA_028702245.1 Candidatus Izemoplasmatales bacterium | reverse complement strand
ACAAAAATTCAACCTTCAAAGCGCAGAGGTCTCTGGCATTTACCCCCTTTCCAATGCCACCGATCTCACTGTCGGTCACGTTCTTGAATGCGTAAAACATCCGGATGCCGACAAACTGAGCCTTTGTCGTGTCGATATTGGCGGTGAAACTCTCCAAATCATTTGCGGGGCGCCAAACGTGAGAGCGGGACAGAAAGTGATCGTTGCTCTTGTAGGAAGCGTGCTTCCCGGAGGCTTGAAGATAAAAAAGGCGAATATTCGCGGTGTTGAATCGAATGGTATGATCTGTTCTCTTGATGAACTCGGGATCGAACACAAGTATCATTCTGAAGACGGCATCCATGTTTTGCCTGATGAAACCAAAGTTGGCGCGGATCCGCTTAAAGTGATGTGCCTTGACGACTATGTCCTGGAACTGGATTTGACGCCGAACCGTTCCGATTTATTGTCGATCATTGGCGTCGCTTATGATGTGGCCGCGATGACAGCTCAAAAAGTGAGTTTACCGGAAACAGATTTTAAAACCATTTCCGAACGGAATCCAATCAGCGTCTTTACCGAAACAAACGGATGTATGTCGTATTATGGCCAAACGATCAAAAACATCAAAGTCGGCAAAAGCCCTTACTGGCTTCAGTCTCGTTTGATTGCTTGTGGTATTAGACCCATCAACAACGTTGTCGATATCACCAATTACGTGATGCTCGAATACGGAAATCCCCTGCACGCCTTCGATTGTGATAAACTAGGATCTAATCAAATCATCGTTAGAGACGCTGTTCCTAACGAGAAAATCACAACTCTCGATGACAAGGAACGCGTTCTCGAAAGCAACGATATGGTCATTACCAACGGACAGAAGCCGATTGCCATCGCTGGGGTGATGGGCGGACTGGATACCGAGGTTGACGAAAATACGACCACCGTGTTCCTCGAAGCTGCCACTTTTGACCCGATTCGCATCCGGAAAACATCCAAACGACTAGGTCTCAGAAGCGAGTCGTCGATCCGCTTTGAACGCGGTTTGGATCCAAAACACACACTTCAAGCCTCGCTTAGGGCAATCGATCTTTTGCAAGATCTTTGCGGCGGCGAAGTTATGAAGTTCATCACTTATTTTGATACTAACGACATGGAAGACAAGGAAATCAAACTCAGTCTTGAGAAGTTGGAAAAAACGACCGGCCTTGCTTTTTCGGCTCAGGACGTGGAAACAATTTGGGATAATCTCGGTTTTGGCTATTCTTCCCTCGACAATGAATACAAAGTAAAGGTCCCGTCAAGACGTCAGGATATCACCACTTATCAAGATTTGATCGAAGAAGTAGTCCGCCTGTACGGCTATGACAAGATTCTCACGACGACGCCTAAAACCGCAACCATCGGACAGCTTTCGTCTTCGAAGCAAATGGTTAGGAAACTAAGAAACGTCATGACCGCTTATGGTTTTGACGAGACGATCACTTATTCACTGGTCACTAGGGATAAAGCGGTTATGTTTGACATGGTTCAAGAAGAACCCATTTCCATTCTTAATCCATTATCTGAGGAAAGGGCTTGCTTGAGGCATTCGCTGCTTCCATCTCTGATCGGAGTAGCCAAATACAATCTCGCTAGAAACATCGATGACTTGAAACTGTTCGAAATTGGGAACAGTTATCATGACCAAGTTGAGCCAAAACTCTTTGCCGGTTTGACGCTTGGCAAATATCGGCCTTCAATTTGGCAAAAAGACGAAGACAAAGTTGATTTCTACCTTTTGAAGGGTATTGTTGAGTCAAGCATCAAGGCTCTCGGGTATCGCGAAGTTACCTTGATCAAAATGGCAGATCCGCATGGTAATCTTCATCCGAAAGTGGCTGCCACGATCCTCGTCGAAGGAAACAACGTTGGGTTTATTGCGAGACTTCATCCAGAAGTTGAACACCGTGAGGAACTGCCGGAAACATACGTTTTTGAAATCAGTCTTGATGAGATGATGAAGATTCCCGTTTCTCAATTGACGATGAAGCAACTTTCTCGCTTCCCTGCTGTATCGAGAGATCTTGCACTTGTGATTTCTGAACAAGCAGAGGCTTCTTTGATTGTCAACACCATCAAAAGCACAAACATCAAAGCTTTGCGTCAAGTCGAAGTTTTCGATGTTTATCAAGGCGACAATCTGCCATCGGACCATAAATCATTGGCCGTGAAACTTACTTTCCAACTTGATGATAAAACTCTGTCTACTGAAGAAATAGATGGCTTCATCCAAAAAATCATCAAAAAGGCCGCTTCAATCGGCGCAAAGCTAAGATAACTTGATTCGAGCCAGCCATTTTGGCTGGCTTTTATTTTGATAAATACCGGCTTCCGCTATTGACGTTTTGTTTAAATATGCGTTGGCGGTAATGATAAATAATTTTAAATAATCCACAATAATAAGCTATCTAGATATTTCAGAAACTACATGATATAATTTTACCGGGTTAGTTAGGTTCCGATTTTTATATTTTCAAGATTTGGGGGGATAGCTTTTGGATAAGGTAATCGAAGTTAAAGGTTTAATCAAAAACTATGGGCAAGTCGAAGCTGTTAAGGGCATCGATTTCTACGTTGAAAGAGGAAAGTTGTTTGCGTTTCTAGGGCCAAACGGAGCAGGCAAGACAACGACCATCAACATCATCTGTACTTTGCTCTCGATGAACGCAGGCGAAGTGAGTGTCGACGGGTTGCTTGTTGGACGTGATGACGATCAAATCCGTGACAACATCGGGATCGTCTTTCAAGATGGCGTCCTCGACAAACTTCTGAGTGTTCGCGAGAATTTAACGATGCGTGGCAGTTTTTATCACAAAGACAAAAATGAACTCGCAAATGCAGTTAATCAGGCACTTGAAGTTACCGCGATTACGGAGTTGGCAGATCGAAGGTACGGTTCGCTTTCGGGAGGACAGAAGCGGCGTGCGGATATCGCCAGAGCGCTTGTGCACAAACCCCGGATCTTGTTTCTTGACGAACCGACGACCGGTCTCGATCCGCAAACGCGCAAAAACGTATGGAACACCATTCAGAAGTTGCAACGCGATAGCGAAATGACGGTCTTTTTGACAACTCATTACATGGAAGAAGCTGACGAAGCCGATTATGTCATTATCATCGATAATGGATTGATCGCTGCCAAAGGCACGCCGACCGAGCTTAAAAACAAGTATTCGGATGACAACCTACAGTTAAAACCGATCGTTTTTGAAGAAGTTGTGGCAATTCTCGAAGCGAACCAAATCGCTTATGAGAAAAAAAGCGACTTGCTTGTATGCAAATTGGAGAGCACCCTGGACGCGGTCAAGATCCTCGATCTCATGGAAGGGAAGTTGCATTCGCTTCAAGTTCTAAACGGTACTTTGGATGACGCGTTCATCAATATCACCGGAAAGGAGATCAGAGGATGATTGGCTATCTAATTAAACGCAATCTCAGAATCTTTTTTCGCGACAAGGCGTCTGTCTTTTTTTCCTTGCTCGGTGTTATCATAATTATCGGTCTATACGTTCTGTTTTTAGGTGACATGATTCAAAGTGGAGTCAGTTCGATCCCCGCAATCGGAGATTCAAGCCGCTTCATGATGGATTCCTGGATCATGGCCGGTGTTGTCGCAGCCGCCTCGATCACCACTTGCATGGGTGCTTTTGGGATAATGATCGATGACAACGTCAATCACATTATCAAAGACTTCAAAGTCGCCCCGATCAAAAACTGGCAAATGGTTCTTGGGTACATTGTCAGTTCGATTCTGATCGGACTCGTGATGAGTCTGATAACCTTTGTTCTGGCGGAGGTCTACATCGTCGTTTATGGCGGCGAGTTGTTGTCGTTCATCGCTATTGTCAAGATGTTAGGTCTCATCATCTTATCAGTCAGTTCATCGAGTGCCTTGGTCTTCTTCATCGTTTCCTTGATCAAAAGCCAAAATGCTTTTGGAACCGCCTCTACGATTCTTGGAACAATGATTGGTTTTCTGACTGGCATTTATATTCCGATTGGCAGTTTGCCAAAAGCGGTTCAAACGGTGATCAAAGTCTTTCCCGTCTCGCATGCGGCGGTTTTATTAAGACAAACGATGATGAACGAAGTTGTCGATCTTGATTTGGTTCCCGAAATCTTCCTCGCTTCGCTTGGAGTCAAATTCATGGTGTTTGATAAGGCGTTCCCCGTCTGGGGACACATTCTGGTTTTGGTCAGTTCAATGCTTTTATTTTATGGTTTGGCGATTCTGGTCGTATCGAAAAAGAAAGCGACCGTTTAATCCGTATGACTACTAATTTGCTTGATTTTTATGGGATGAGCCTTGCGGAACTGGAAGAGTTCCTGGTTGATAATGGGTTTAAATCCTACAACGCCAGTCAAATCTATGACTGGGTATATCAAAAAGGACTTACAGATGTCAACGAAATGTCAAATTTATCGAAGGCTCTACGGGCCTTCCTCCCTGGGAAGTTCCATTTTGAGTTTCCAGTTATAGCTGAAGAACATATTTCCCAAGATGACACGAGGAAGTATCTTCTTAAACTCCATGATGGGCATCTGATCGAAACGGTTTTGATGCGCCATAACTACGGCAACAGCCTTTGTGTTACGAGCCAAGTCGGTTGCAATATGGGCTGCGCCTTTTGTGCGTCCGGGTTGAAAAAACGACAAAGAAATTTATTACCCTCCGAACTTGTTGGCCAAATTATCGCCGTTTCTAACCGGATAATCGAAAGAATATCGCATGTTGTCGTGATGGGAACCGGCGAACCGTTTGATAATTATGACAACGTGATCAAGTTCATCAGGATCATCAACGAGAACAAGGGGCTTGCGATTGGACAACGGCATATCACCGTCTCAACCTGCGGGATCGTGCCGATGATCTTGAAATACGCCGATGAACCGATCAGAAGCAATCTGGCGATCAGCCTTCACGCTCCCAACAACTTACTTCGCTCGGAGTTGATGCCGATCAACCGCAAATATCCCCTAGAGAATGTTATCGCTGCCTGTGAGGAATATTTCGCGAAAACGTCAAGGAGGGTTACATACGAATATATTTTGCTTGAAGGGGTAAATGATTTGGAAGAACACGCGACCGAACTTTCAAAACTGCTTCAAGGTCAAAACTGCTATGTGAATCTGATCCCCTATAACCAAGTCAATGAATTTCAGTACAAATCGACTGATTTAGATCGGGCAATGCGCTTTGTCGACGTTTTGATGAAGCGAAAAATAAATGTGACCTTAAGGAAAGAACAGGGATCAGATATCCAGGCCGCCTGTGGTCAGCTTAGACTGAAAAATCCGCTGTGAAACCGCTTCCCCAGTTTGACTAAACGAACCGAAAATGATACACTAAAGAGAAGATTTTCGTTATTGAAAGATGGTTGATAATATGAGTGAAAAAATCAAAAAAATAGCCCTTTTGACAGGTGGAGGCGACTGTTCCGGACTTAACGCCGTGATTCGCGCCGTCGTCAGAACGGCAATCTTGAAATACAACTACGAAGTGCTCGGTTTTATCGGCGGCTATCATGGCCTTTACGCCGATGAATACATTCCGATGACCCTCAAAACCGTGTCCGGCATTTTCCATCAGGGCGGAACTGTTCTTAAGATGTCAAACCGTGACAACTTATTCCACTTTCCGATTACCAACGATGACGGTGAAGTTGAGTATCATGACGTTTCCGACATTGCGATCGAGAACCTGAAGAAACATGAAATCGACGCCCTCGTCATCATCGGCGGCGACGGCACCTTGACGAGCGCCAGGGATTTTGCCCGTAGCGGGATCAAGGTGGTCGGAATTCCCAAGACGATCGATAATGATGTTCCCGCAACCGAGATCACATTCGGCTATCGCACCGCTCTCGATCATATCATGCTCTCGCTTGACGCCTTACATACGACGGCTTATTCACACGACCGGATCATGATTCTCGAAGTCATGGGCAGACACGCCGGCTGGCTCGCGCTTGAAGGGGGAATTGCCGGAAGTGCCGATGTGATTCTAATTCCGGAGATACCCTATGACATCAACATCGTCGCTCGTAAAATCATCGATCGATACAATCGCGGCGGCCACTTCGCAATTATCTGCGTTTCTGAAGGAGCCAAACCGATTTCCGGCAAGTTGACGGTGAAAAAAATTGTCGAAGGCAGTCCAGACAAGATTCGTTTGGGTGGCATCGGTGAGCAAATAGCCAAACAACTCGAAAAGTTGGTTCAACCGATTACCGGCCAAGAGATCAGATCAACCAACCTTGGCTATATTCAACGAGGTGGCGTAACCAATACGTTTGACCGGGTTTTGGGAACAAAATACGGAGCCCATGCCGTTGACATGGTTGCTTGTGGCGAGTTTGGCAGAATGGTTACGATCCAAAACGACAAGATGTCATCGGTCAAAATCGAAGACGTCGTCGGTGGTGGCCAGATGGGTGAAACAAGCAAAGGCGGCGCACGAAGAGTCAATCCCAATGGCGATCTTGTGAACGCGGCGAGAGACATTGGCATTTCCTTTGGCGACGAAGAATAGATAAATATAATATGGTGCCTCGCTGTTTCGAGTGGGTAAGTCACTAAGCCATTGACAGTCCGCACTTGAACTTGAGCTTTCCGCCGAGCAGAAAGATCATTGCGATGAAGTTGTTGACGTTGCGGTATCCTTTGGCTCT
>JAQVPE010000044.1 GCA_028702245.1 Candidatus Izemoplasmatales bacterium | reverse complement strand
TTGTTCAATGAGAGCCATCATCCGAACAAACATCTTGCAGTTGACTTTCAAACAGCCTTCCATAGCCTTAGAAAGGATCTTAAAGATAACGAGGTCTTGCTTGTGACCGGATCGCTCTATTTAATATCCGCTGTGCGGAAATTGCTAGTCGAATAAAAAGCATTTGCATAAGCCATGCGTATTATTTCATCTGGGTGGTCGAATGTATTTGATCAAAGATTTGCCTCTTTCAGAGCGGCCGCGGGAACGGCTCCTCAAGTATGGGGTTGCCTCACTGAGCATCCAGGAATTGATCGCGATCGTGATCAGAACGGGGACCAAAAAGGCCTCCGCCCTTGATTTAGCGAGGGAGGTTGTCAGCGAAAGCGACAATCTCGTAGGACTTCTCGATAAAACCGTTCCTGAATTAGCGGAAATCAAGGGCATGGGGCTCGCTAAAGCGACCACGCTCCTCGCTGCGATCGAACTCGGGCGAAGGATTCACGATCATCACGAAGAGCGAATCAAGATTGGCTCTCCGAGCGACGCGTTCATGTTTATGAAGAGCCAATTCTCAGGGCTGAAACAAGAAGTGCTCTACGCAATTTATCTCGATTTGAAGACCAATCTGATCGCGGCAAAAAAGATCTACATCGGGAGTCTCAACCAATCATTGATCCATCCCCGCGAGGTATTCAAGTACGCTGTCAAGTACTCAGCATACCAGTTGATCCTCGTCCACAACCATCCCTCAGGCGATCCGACTCCCTCGGAAGAAGATATCGCCGTCACGAGGAAGTTTCTGGAAATCGGGCAGTTGATGCAAATTATGTTGATCGATCATGTGGTGATTGGGGACGATTCATATGTGTCGATCATGGATCTTCTGCGTAGTGACAAGCAAAAAAAAGGATCACACCGCTAGATGTGGTCCTTTTAATTGTTAAATGTTTAGCTAGTCGCTTCAGCTTCCGTTAACACTGTCGTTTGCTCTTCGTCGTCAGATTCTGAGAATTGATTTTGGAATGATTCGATCGCTTGGCGACGTTCCTGCCGGCGTTGAGTCATCCGGGAACGGAAGGACTCGACTTCTTGCTGGTGGGCTTGGATCCGGTCCTGTTTGCGGACTTGGATTTGGGCTCTGATGGCCTCTCCATCAGCTTGATAGGCGGTTCTTAGAGCGGTAAGGGCATCATGGAACTCGGTTTTGAGCGCTTCGAGTTCGGCGAGTTTCGCTTCGGTGCTTTCACCAAGAGTTTCGAGTTCGTCGATCTCTGCTTCTAAAGCTTCGATTTGCGGGCGATAGAGTTCGAACAAAGCTTCTCTTTCGGTGAAAAATTCGGTTTTTGACTCGTTTTGGACCATTTTCATCTCGGCGTCTTTGTTCTTGATGATCTTGATCAATTCCTGTGTTGAAAGTAGAAGGGCATCTTCCTTGATCAATTCGTCATCAGCTTCAAGAGCGCGGTTGACGAGGCGCAAAAATCCAGGTGTGACTCCGAGAGTTTCGGCTTCCTCAAGCAATTCGGTGTTGGGGTTGTTGACGGCGCTAGCGACAATCCCCTTGTTCATAAATGCGGTGTTGACATGTTCATGCAGTCTGGTTCTGATTTTCTCGCTTGAACCGTCGACATTGACTGTGGTTCCCTCGGTATCGGGATCGATATAGCCGAGTTCTAAAGCTTCGTCGATGATCTCGTCGACTGCCTCTTCAAGTTTCTTGCCTTCGAGTTGGAGATTGTAGAGCAGGACTTCTCCGTCAGCGTTCATTGCCGTCACTGTTTGCACGTTCTCGTTTTTGTCGAGCACCATATCAACGCTGGGGTTGATGTCGATGGTGACATATTCAAGTTCGCTTGACAACGAGCAGCCAAATAGGCCTACGGAAAGCATGATGCCGATTACACCGGCAAAGATAGCGATTTTTTTCATAAAATATTCCTCCTTTTTGGTTTTCGCTAAATATACGATCGAAAAGGAGGAATTATTGGTAAATTCAGATTTTTATTTATCGAAAAAGTCAAGGAAGTCGGCAAATACTTGGTTTTTGTCGGTTTCGTTCAAGATTTCATGGCGGTCATTATCGTAAAGTTTCATCGATACATTTTTAAATTCTGACTTGACGAGAAAAGAATGAAGTTTTTTGATCCCTTCGCCAAAACCTCCGAGGGGATCGTCGGTCCCTGAGGCGAACATGATCTTCGTCGCCTTAGGCAGTTTGAGCAAATTCTTCTTGGTGTTAACCATGCGGAGCCAACTGAGGAGAGCTAGGTTGGCGGAGACGGTGAATGGTTGGCCGCAAATTTTGCTCTCATGGTAATAGTTTTGGATGGTGACGTCTTTGGTGAGCCACTCTTCATTGATCCCGGAGATGATTCCTTTTTTGCGCATTTTGACATGACTCGAGTCGATCAATAGGTTTTGCATCAGTTTTGAAACGTGTTTTGGGCCTTTGAAAAGGTGGATTAGCTTACCGATCAATGTTGCCACATGGACCATCGGCAAGGAAACGACGGTCATTCCCGATAGAATAGCTTTCTGGTAAAATTCAGGAAAACGCATCAGGCTAACAAGACCGAGAAAAGATCCCATACTATGGCCGAGCAAATAAATGGGTTTGCCGGGGAAGTTGTTCGCTATATACTCTTTAACGAGGACGATTGATTCGAAGGCGGCTTCTTGGGGCAGTTTGTCGGCGAAATGGACATAGTCGCTCGTAGGGCTGCTGAGACCATGTCCAAGAATATCACAGCCAACAACGGCGTAACCGTGTTTGTTCAAATAATCGGCGAAGAGACCGTAACGGGCGAAATGCTCGGAAGCTCCATGAATGATTTGGACTACTGCTTTAGCATCAGTTTTCGGAAGATAGCTGTAGAGGTGGATATCATTACCGAGAGAATCTTTCATAATCAATTTTTCCATAAATTGAACCCCCCTTTATTTACTTATCATTATACCATTGAAAGTATATTTTTTGAAGATGTTTTGCTATAATGATTTAAGAGGTGTCTAGCATATGGATAAATATATACTGGCGATTGACCAGGGGACCACGTCTTCCCGCGCGATCATATTTGATAAAGATGGCAAACTTGTCTATGAGAGCCAGCACGAGTTCGAACAATTGTTTCCAAGCCCCGGCTATGTTCTTCATGACCCGAAAGCCATTTGGGAGTCGGTTTCGATCTGTATTGGCGAATGTTTGATCAAAGCCAAAATTCAGCCATCCAAGATCAAGGCTATCGGAATCACGAACCAGCGGGAGACGACCATCGTCTGGAACCGCCATACCGGCGTTCCTGTCTATCCGGCGATTGTATGGCAGAGCAAACAGACAAGCTCGATCTGCAACACCATGAAAGAGGCCGGGCACGAGCCTTTGATCCGCAAGAAGACGGGGTTGCTGCTTGATCCCTATTTTTCGGCTACCAAGATCAAATGGATCCTTGACAATGTCAAAGGCGCCAAGGAACAAGCTAAAGCGGGAGATCTTTGTTTTGGAACCGTTGATTCATGGATTATTTGGAACCTGACCGACGGGAAAATCCACGCAACCGACTTTTCAAACGCATCCAGAACGCTTCTGTTTAATATTTTTTCAAAAGAATGGGACTCTGAGCTATGCGAAATGTTTGGTGTACCGCTATCAATGCTTCCTGAAGTTAGGCCGTCATCGGGAATTGTGGGGAATACGGCTAAAAATGTGTTCTACGGTTTAGAGATTCCGATTGCGGGGGTTGCCGGCGACCAACAAGCGGCTTTGTTCGGGCAGACCTGTTTTGAAAAAGGCAACGTTAAAAACACTTATGGAACCGGCTGTTTCTTGTTAATGAATATCGGCAAGGAACCGATCCTTTCCGATAAGGGTCTATTGACGACCATCGCCTGGAAGATTAACGATGAGGTCACCTATGCTCTTGAGGGTTCGATCTTTGTGGGCGGTTCAGCCGTCCAGTGGCTGCGCGACGGCTTGAAGATCGTCAAGGAATCATTCGAGACTGAGGAACATGCCAAAAGCTGCGATTCGAATCAGGGAGTCTATTTTGTGCCCGCTTTTGTCGGTTTGGGGACTCCTTATTGGGATAAAGACGCCAGAGGGGCGATGTTCGGCATCACCCGGGGAACGACTAGACGCCACATCGTCAGGGCGACTTTGGAAGCCATAGCTTATCAGACCAAAGACGTGATTGAGGTCATGGAAGCAGAATCAAAACAAAAATTGACGCGGTTGCGAGTCGATGGTGGCGCTTCCGAGAATGATTTCTTGATGCAGTTTCAAAGCGACATTTTGAACGTTTACATCGATAAGCCCGCAACAAGCGAGACAACCGCTCTTGGTGCGGCTTATCTTGCGGGGCTCGCTGTCGGGTTTTGGACCCAGCCACTGATCAAGGAAAAATGGGGCGTTGACAAGGTCTATAAGCCGATGATCTCTGAGAAATGCCGCAATGAGCTTTATCAAGGCTGGAAAAAAGCAGTCAAGGCTTGCATGATGTTCAAATAATCTATTTCAAAATTTATTTTTTGTAGTATAATAATTACATTATGGGGGTGATTAGATGCAACAGAAGCTCGATCGTTTCAACAACATGAAAAAAGGCAGCGAGCGGATCTCGCTCATCGGGTTCATCATTATTGGCATCGGAGCCATCTTGCTATTGGCAGTATATCTAAATGGTGGAGAAAACGGGATGGTGTTTCCAATCATCATTCTAGCAGTTGGCTTCATCGTTTCGCTAGTAGGCACCGCTAAGTTTTCGCAGGTCAAGCGCAGTTTCAAAAACGATGTCTTATCGGAATATTTTCAAGATGCGATCCCTGGAGTCAAGTATTATCCCATCAACGGTCTTGCCCAGACTGAAGTGTACGCCACCGAGTTCTTAAAAAGAGCTGATCGCTTTCATTCAGAAGACCTCCTCGAAGGCCAAATGGACGAGGTTGACTTCATTTCAAGCGATGTGAGACTCGAGGAGCGGCACGTCCAGCACACGAAGAACGGCACGCGGGTCTACTATGTCACATACTTTTTGGGTAGAGTGTTCAAATTCACCTTCAACAAGGAATTTGATGGTTACCTGCAAGTTCTCGAATCCGGCTCGCCGCTTTCAAATAGGAAGTTCCAAAAGGTCGAACTCGAGTCTATCGATTTCAACAAGAAATTCAGAACTTACTCGACTAACGAACTGAGCGCTTTTTATGTCCTGACACCGGATATCATGGAGGCGATCTTCGAACTCGAGAAAAGAAACCCCGGAAGGATATCTTTGTCATTCACCGGCGAGAACCTATATATAGCCATCAATAATAACAAAGACACCTTCGAAATCAAAATGTTCAGCAAGATCGACCAACAAATCATGGACGAGTTCAAAAGAGACTTGCTTGTGATCAAGGATTTTGTCCACACGCTCAAACTGAACACGAAAATCTTCAAATCCAAAATCGGCCATCTATAGAAAATAAAATAGATAAATTTAGGAGGAAATAACAATGATCACACTTGGTATCGGAACCGGCGGCATTATCGGCATCGTCATAGGAGCCATCGTTCTCTTGATCATCTTCTGGTACATTGCAACGATGAACCAGTTGAGACAACTCGAACTCAAGGTTCATGAGGCGGAATCCGGAATTGATGTTGCCCTTACAAAACGTTTTGACATGCTTTCAAAAATGCTCGAGACGGCTAAAGGCTACGCTAAACATGAGGCGGAGACTCTGGAGAAGGTCGTCAAATGGCGTTCGGGTATTCCCGACAACGCGACGCTCAAGGACAAGGAACAATTCTTTGGCCAATTGAACGAAGTTGCCTCAGGCATCAACGTCGTCGTCGAAAAGTATCCCGACCTCAAAGCCAACACCGTATTCATCGAATTGCAGGGCGCGGTGGCTAATACCGAAGAGCACCTGCAGGCTGCTAGAAGACTGTATAATGCTAATGTAACGAGAATCAACCACATCATCGTCACCTTCCCGCAAAGTATCGTCGCAAATGCCATCCATATGGAAAAGAAACCATATTTTGAGGCTGAGGAACGCAAGCGTCAAGATGTTGAGTTCAAGTTCTAATAAACGGCATTATCGTAAAGAAGTTTCCCAAATCATGATGAGAGGTCAAAACCTTTCATCTTTTTTTACAGATTTTTCTTGAATCAAGGCACTTACTGCAAAATCATCGTCAATTGAAGCGTGATTTGCCGCTTTGACTTTCATTCAATCCGCAATAGAATGGATGCAAAAAGGAGGGCATATGTTAAATCAAGTGATATTGGTGGGCAGGCTCACCAAAGACCCCGAACTGAGAAAGTTGGATGATCACCGGAGTGTCACGACGATATCCCTGGCTGTCCAGCGTCCGTTCAAAAGCGGTGAGACCAACGACTACGAGACAGATTTCTTCAATTGCACATTGTGGAGCGGGATCGCTGAGGCTACCGTCGACTACTGCAAAAAGGGCTCAACGGTCGGTGTGAAAGCGCGATTACAACAGCGTGATTACTTTGCGGATGACAAAAAGGTATTTTCTTATCCGGAAATAATCGTCGAAAGAATTTCGTTCATCAGTCATCAAAAAGACTAAGATGCATTTTGCATCTTTTTCTTTTTTTAGATTATGTTTAATGTTATAATCTCGATATAGGTGGTGGAAATCAATGCAGCAATATCACGAGTTTCTGCGCACGATTCTTGATCTTGGGGTTCGAAAGTCGGATCGCACCGGAGTTGGGACGATCTCGACTTTTGGCTTGC
>JAQVPE010000043.1 GCA_028702245.1 Candidatus Izemoplasmatales bacterium | reverse complement strand
GGAAGATGGACGCAATTAGCTTCCTGGGCAATGCCTGGATTGCCGGGGATGGCATAGATTTGTGCACCCGGATCATCGTGACGAATTTTTCGCACTAACGCGTGTTCTCGGCCGCCACTGCCAATTATCAACACTTTCATCAATGCTTGAAGTGCCTGATTCCGGTGAAGACCATCGGAAGACCACGGTCATCGCAAACAGCTATCGAATCCTGATCCTTGATCGATCCGCCCGGTTGAATAATGGCGCTGATGCCATATTCCGCCGCAAGCGTGACGGTATCATTCATCGGGAAGAAACCATCAGACGCCATGACCGCCCCTTTAGCAAGCTCTTGTGCCTGTTCAAGAGCGATCTTTGCAGCTCCGACACGGTTCATCTGTCCGGCTCCGACGCCAACTGTCATATGATCTCGTACAATAACGATAGCATTCGATTTGACATGCTTGACGACTTTATAGGCAAAAAGCAGTTGCTCGAGCTGTTCTTTTGTTGGTTTGGCTTTGGTCGGATAACTAAGCTCGCCAATCAAGGACCGGTCCACATCCTGAATCAGGATTCCCCCTTGGACCGACACGATTTGCATTGAACCCTTTTCACCGCCGGAAACAAACTCCAATAAGCGAATATTCTTCTTTTTACTGAGGATTGCCAAAACATCCTCAGAAAAAGAAGGCGCGAGAATCACTTCGAGAAATAACTCGGACATTGATTGCGCCATTTCCTTTGTCGGCGGCTCATTGCAAGCGATGATCCCACCGAAAATGGAGACTGGATCAGCCTTGTAGGCTTTTACCCAAGCCTCATCGATCGAAGCCGCCGAGGCGATGCCACAAGGATTCATGTGCTTCAAGGCGACGACGGTCGGTTGTTCAAATTCCCTTAGCATCATCAAGGCGGCGTTGGCGTCTTGAATGTTGTTATAGGAAAGTTGTTTGCCGTGTAATTGTTTTGAAGATGCCAGTGAATAAGGATAATCCCCTTTTAAACGGTAAAATGCCCCGGATTGATGGGGGTTTTCCCCATAACGAAGCACTTCTTGAAGTTCATATGCTAGTGGCAAAACCTCGGGATATTTCTCTATACGGAAGTAGGAGCTGATATAGGAATCGTATTCGGAAGTAAGCGAAAAGGCCTTTTCTGCCAGTTTCATTCTCGTTTCTATTGTCGTGTCGCCAAGAAGAGAAAGTTCTTCAAGGACAGCTGGATAATCACTAGGAGAAACCAAAACCGTCACAAAGTCATGATTCTTGGCGGCGGAGCGAATCATCGCCGGTCCGCCGATGTCGATTTTCTCGATGATCTGTTCCCTGGTTGCGCCCGGTGTGGTCATGGTCTCATAAAAAGGATATAGATTGACCACCAACAAATCAATCCAGTCAATGCCGTTGCTTTCAGCTTGTTCCTTGTGGATCTTCGAATCGCGTTTACCAAGCAAGCCGCCATGGATCAGCGGATGCAAGGTTTTCACCCTGCCTTCGAATATCTCCGGAAAACCGGTGATGTCTTCCACTGCTTTGGCGTTTAAACCTGCTTCCTTTAAAACCTTGAAAGTTCCTCCGGTCGAGATTACTTCAAAGCCGAGCCCGATAAGTTCTTTTACAAAGGGCACCAATCCGCTTTTGTCGTAGACACTGATCAAAGCGCGTTTCATTGTGATTCCTCCTTTATCAACCTATTTATTATATTGGGATACAGTTCGTGTTCAATCGCCTGGATCCCTTTACGGATCGTTTCTTCATCTGCTCCTTCGGGAATCAGATAAGGGGCTTGGGCGATTATTTTCCCCGTATCAATGCCCGAATCGACAAAGTGAATGGTGACGCCCGTCACTTTGACATGATGGTTTATGGCTTGAAAAATAGCGTCTTTCCCCGGAAATGAAGGAAGAAGTGCGGGATGAATATTGATGATGTGATCTGGATAAGCATTTAAAAGCGCAGGGCCACAGATCCGCATATATCCGGCAAGCGCGATCCAGCGAACGTCGAATGGTTCTAGTATTCTTAGAATTTCTTGTTCATATTCTCTTTTTGATTTAAATTCACGGGGTTCAACAACATAGAAGGGCACATCGAGTCTCTTTGCCCGTTCGCTTGCATATGCTTCTTTGTGGTCGACGATCAAAACTGCAACAACGTATGCGGAAGCGTTGGTGACGATCGCCTCGAAATTCGATCCGTTCCCCGAAGCAAAAACGGCTATCTTCGTCATTTGAAAAAGACTCCCAGAGTATCAGTGATCTCGCCGGCAATGAAAGGTGCTTCGCCATAAGTCTTAAGTAATTCCACCGTCTTCAGGGCGTCTTCTTTGGCGACGACAATGGCCATGCCCATGCCCATGTTAAAAACGTGATACATCTCCATTCGGTCAAGTTTTCCTAATTCTTCCAGCCAACAGAACACCGGAGGCAACGGAATATTGGCCAAGTCGATTGCTATTCCCACATTGTTTGGCAACATCCGGGGCAGATTTTCATAAAAACCACCGCCCGTGATATGGGCGACGCCCTTGACGCTTACTTCCTTGATCAATGATAAAATAGGTTTCACGTAGATCCTAGTCGGCTCCATAAGCGCGTTTTTGGGTGTGGTCTTCAAAACAGGATCGAAGCGATCAAGGTCAAGCGCTTGGTTCTTACTCAATATCTTTCGTACCAGCGAATACCCGTTTGCATGAATCCCGCTCGAGGCCAGCCCAATGATTTTGTCGCCAACAATAATCCCTTCGGGAGTGATGATGTCGGCTTTCTCGACAACGCCGACACTGAAGCCGGCCAAATCATAATGGCCGCCTTGATAAAGGCCGGGCATTTCCGCGGTCTCGCCGCCGATCAACGCGCAGCCGGCTTGACGGCAACCTTCGCTGATGCCTTTGATCACTTGTTCGATTTGGTCGGGATCGCTTTTTTTAGAGGCGATGTAGTCCAGAAAAAACAGCGGTTCCGCACCGGCGGTGATGACGTCGTTGACGCACATCGCCACCAAATCGATGCCAATCGTGTCATGCTTTGAAAATCGGGAAGAAAGCAGCAATTTGGTTCCGACTCCGTCGGCTCCCGAGACAAGGATAGGTTCACGGTATTTGTTTGGATTGAGGCCAAATAAGCCGCTGAAAGCTCCAATATCGCCGATAACGCCCTCGCGATCGGTCGTTTTGGCGTAGCGTTTGATCCGTTTGATAACTTCATAGCCCCGGTTCAAATCGACACCGGCTTTGGTATAAGCTTTGCTCATCGTTATCATCTCACTTGATTTCTAGATTGGCTTCATCGATCGGTTGATATAAATGGATCGGATATTTTCCGTTGAAACAAGCTAAGCAGTATTGGTTTGGTTTGCGTCCGACCGCCTCGATCATACCTTTGATCGATAGAAACGCCAAAGAATCGGCTTGGATGATCTCTTGGACTTCGGCGACCGTCTTATGGGCGGATATCAACTCGGAATAAGTTGAGAAATCAACACCGTAAAAACAAGGGTAGCGGATTTCGGGAGATGCGATCCGGATATGGATTTCCTTGGCTCCGGCTCCCTTCAGCAAGCGGATCAGTTGTTTGATCGTGGTGCCTCTCACTATCGAATCATCGATCAACACCACTCTCTTTCCTTCGATCACCGAACGGATCGTCGATATTTTCAAACTGACCGCTTCTTCCCGAAGGTCTTGTGAAGGTTCGATAAATGTCCTTTCGGCGGACTTGTTCTTGATCATCCCGAGTTCCAACGGGATATTGGAGGCTTGGCTGTAGCCGACGGCTGCGCTCATGCCGGAATCGGGAACGCCGATGACGATGTCACAATCCACCGGCGCCTCTTTAGCTAGGCGCGCACCGCAGGCTTTGCGGGCGTAATAGACGTTTATGCCTTCAATTTGGCTGTCGGGACGGGAAAAGTAGACATATTCCATCATGCACATCTGCTGGCGTTTCTCTTGTGAATAATCTTCGCTGATCAGTTGGCCGTCTTTGATCATTAGAACTTCTCCGGGACTCACGTCGCGCAGAAATACCGCTTTGATCGCATCGAAGGCGCAAGTTTCGCTGGCAACCACAATGGCGCCGTTATCCATTTTGCCAAGAGATAGTGGCCGTAAACCGTGTTTGTCGAGGGCAACATACATTTCATCTTCGAGCAAAAGCAAAAAGGCAAAAGCGCCTTCGAGATAAAGCAGAGACTCTTTTAATCGTTCCAACATCGTTCCCCGGTGCCGTTTGATCAAATGAGCGATGATTTCGGTATCGGAAGTGGTTTGGAAGATGCTGCCTTGTTGTTCGAGATGGTCCTTCAAAATCGTCGCGTTGACGATGTTGCCGTTATGGCACAAGCCTAAAGATCCCGTCTGCGAGTGGAAAAGCAGGGGCTGGACATTCATGATGCCGCCGTGACTAGATATCGAATACCGGACATGTCCGATCGCATGGATCCCTTTTAGCGCTTCCAGGTCGTCACCGGAAAACACGTTGCGAACTAATCCTTCGTTTTTGCGTTGTTTAAGCGTCGTCCCATCAGACGAAACGATGCCGGCTCCCTCTTGGCCCCGGTGCTGCAAGGCATTCAGGGCGTGAAAGGCGATGCTTGCGGCATCTTTATGGTTGAAGATGCCAAAGACGCCGCACTCCTCATTCATTTTCCTTTTCTCGGTATTGCTGGTCATGATGCGACTCCGATCGCGTTTTTGATGCGGAGCAGGATTTCCTCGTAGGCTTCTTCAATATTCCCGAGATCTCTTCTGAAGCGGTCCTTGTCAAGTTTCTTTCTGGTGCTTTTGTCCCAGAACCGGCAAGTGTCGGGGGATATTTCATCGGCCAACAAGATGTTCCCAGAGGAATCTTTGCCAAACTCAAGTTTCAAGTCGACGAGCAAAATGCCGATTTGATCCATCAACTGCTCTAAAATCTTATTGACAAGCAACGCCGTTTTCTTGATTTCGGATAGTTCTTCATAAGAAGCGATGCCCATGGCTACCGCATGATCTTCATTGATCAAGGGATCCTGGTATTCATCGTTCTTGTAACAGAGCTCAAAGATCGTGTTGGATGGGGTAATCCCCTCTTTGAGTCCAAGCCGTTTAGCCATGCTGCCAGCGATCACATTTCTGATGATGACTTCGACCTTAATGATTTTAACCTTGCGGCAAAGTTGTTCGCGCTCATCAAGGCGTTTGATCAAATGCGTCGCTATCTTCTTCTTGCCAAGATAGGAAAAGAGCAAAGTCGTGATTTCGTTGTTGATCAGGCCCTTGTTCATGATCGTCGATTTCTTGATGCCGTTGAACGCCGTTGCGTCGTCTTTGTAGCGAATGATCACGTAATCCGGATCCTTAGTGGCGAAAACTTGTTTGGCTTTGCCTTCATAAATCATTTCCATTTTTTCTAGGTTCATCGGTTTCTGCTCCTTTTCAAGTATTCAATCGCCGAATCAAAGATCGGCTGTCTTCGGTAGTCGGGGAAATTCTGATATAGATTGGGGCCATGCCGCTCCGAATGGGCCATTTTGCCCAAAATCAAACCGTCCGGACTTAAGATTCCTTCGATCGCCAGAAGCGATCCGTTGGGGTTATCGGGCATCGACATCGTTGGCGCGCCCTCTAAATCCACATATTGAGTTGCGATCTGATGATTGTCGATCAAGCGTTTCAGGGTGTTTTGATCGGCGATGAATCGGCCTTCGCCGTGGGAAATCGGTATTGTATGGATCACCCCCGGCGGTAATTTGTAAAACCAAGGACTGTCGTTGGTCAAGAGTCTGGTGCGAACCATTGTCGAAACATGTCTTCCGATCAAATTCTTAGCGAGCGTCGGGCTCTTGTTGTCCACATAGCCTAACTTGCCCCATGGCAACAACCCGCACTTGATCAGGGCTTGGAATCCGTTACAAATGCCAAGGATCAGGCCTTTCCTTTTAAGCAGGCGTTCGATGGCGGATTTGACATATGGATTTAATAGCGCCGCGGCTATGTACTTGCCCGATCCATCGGGTTCGTCTCCGGCGCTGAAGCCGCCTGATAGCATCAAGATATCGCTAATGTCAATGGCCTTAACCATATCTTGAATCGATTGTTTAATAGCGATCTGGTTCTGGGTTTTAAAGACAAACACATTGGCATTGGCTCCGGCTTCTTTGAAGGCCGCGAGAGAATCCATCTCGCAGTTGGTTCCCGGAAACACGGGAATGAACACTTCAGGTACATAGTCCACAGAAACCGGCAAGTCCCAACGGATTTCATGGAGGGGCAGTTTGATAACTTTTTGATCGCTTGATATAGTCGATGGAAACAATTCGGCGAACGTTTGCATATTGGCTTTAATAGCGGCAGAAAGCGAGATTTCTTCGGACAAGAAGCTGATAACTGGAGCGCTTGTTGTTTTCCCCAAGAGTTGAAACAAATCACTTTCCAAACTCTTGGTCGTTTCCACTACCAAACCGCCGTAGGCTGGTGATCGCCACGATTCAAGCGGTGCGCCCTTCGCGATATCAAAACCGATCATGTTGCCAAAGCCCATCTTGACAACCGCCTCGATCCAGCCGCCGGCTTTGATCGCATAAGCGGAGATGACTACTTTCTGATCGATCAACTCGCGGACCAATTTATAAGCTTTGATGATTTCTTGATGAAGCGGAAGTCCGGCATCATCAAGACTTGGTTGATAAACATATACTGAATGTCCGGCGCTTTTGAATTCCGGAGAGATAACCTGATCGACGTTGCCCACAGTCAAGGCAAAGGCAAGCAAAGAGGGAGGCACATGTAGATCTTG
>JAQVPE010000042.1 GCA_028702245.1 Candidatus Izemoplasmatales bacterium | reverse complement strand
GTGTAGCCGTCTTTGGTCGGTTCAGGCAGGCTGTAAACTCCATCATATGTGACAACTAACGGTGCGATTGCCTCTCCGCCGTTGACGTTGAATGAGAGTTCATATATTAAGGGTGTCCATCTGGCATAAAATAGCTTGTTTCCCACCGATCCCAATTCGATACTTGTAACCTTTGTCCCGCCTTCTAATTCCGTATACCAACCCATAAACACATAACCCGTTCTTGAAGTCGGATCTAGAAGGTTGATCGTTTCGGTTTCAACTGTATAGCTCGTCGGGCTGCTAGTCGTTGTCAATTTCAGGTTCTCATACGTAATCGTATAGTTGTCTGCTGACCATCTTGCATAAAGACTTTTGTTTCCCGTCGATCCCAACGTAATATTTGATACTTGTGATCCGCCACTGAGAGCTGTAAACCAGCCTACAAAAGTATATCCGCTTTTCGATGTTGGGTCCGTCAAGGTGATCGTCGGAGTCTCAATCGTGTAACTATCTGGGTTATCATGTATCATTCCACCGAGATTGGCATAGGTGATTTCATACGAGGAAGTCGCCCAACGGGCATGTAATTCGATGTTTCCAGTTGTTCCTTCCTCGATTCCCGTAACCGGATTACCACCAGATAATTGATCGTACCATCCCACAAAAGCATAGCCGTTCCTTGATGTTGGATCGGAAAAAACGAAAGATTGAGTCACATTATAATTGCGGGGATTACCGTTTTGTGCATCAAATAACCCGTTATAGGTAATCGAATAACTGATTGTCTCCCAATTCGCATATAATGTCACACCTTCTAGTGGCATTGTGTAATTTACCAAAGTAATTTGTGAACCAGAACCATCATCTTCAAAATACCACCCAGAGAAAGTGTAACCAAGCCGAGTCGGGATTCCGTCATAGGTTATCGAACTTTGGTAGTCGCCGCTAATTGTATGAGTATCTGCCCCCGAAAACGAGCCGCCGTTTGCTTGAAGAACGATTTGATAAGTGTTCGGGGTCAAGATGGCGTTGACTTCGTCGATGTCGTCGCGGACATCGGTGAATTCACGATCCCATCCGACGAATGTGTAACCGGGAACTTCGACGGTTGGAGCGGTGGCATCCCTTCCGTAGAGAACTGTTTCACTCTTTTGTTGGAGTCCTTGGACGCGGAAAACAACAGTGAATGTTATTGGTGTGAATAAGACATCGATCACCATGTTTTCCGTTATTTGGATTTCACTGAGAATTTCCGAGTATCCCGAAAAAGTATAGCCTTCCTTTGCTGGAGTTACGGCTGGTTCCGGCGCAAAATCGCCGTGATTGACAGTCACTGTATTGTAAACATGATCCCACTGATCAACAAAAGTGACTTGATAGGTCTTGATTTCATATATGGCAGTGGCCTCAATATTCTCGGTCACAGGAGCTTCTGAATCAAAATCCCAGCTGCCCGTATATCCGGTTTGAATCGGAACTGCCGGAAGGTTAGAAATTGTCTGGCCGTGCTGCACCTGTCTCGTTGTCAACAGATTCTCTCCGATGTAAAAATCAACGGTATAGAATATTGGATCCCACTTTGCGTATAATATCAAGTTGGTCGCGGGCACACGGTTTGACTCAAAAAGGTCGAGGTATTCCAAATCAGAAAACCAGCCGGCAAATGTGTATCCCTCTTTTGCCAGATTATCAGGAATGGTCAGTGCCGTTTGATAATCGGCCGTGATTGGATCAATCAACGTACCATTGTCAGGTTCGAATGTGATCGTGTATTGGTTGATTTGCCATTTGGCATATAGTGTCATGTTTCTCGCTGATCCACTATCAAAATCAAAGAGCGTAGCAAAAGTATTATCGGCATACCAACCCATGAACGTGTATCCGATCCTAGTCGATTCTGGCTCGGTTAAACTTTCAAGCTGTAAAACGGACACCGGTTGAACTGCCGATCCGCCTTGGGAGTCGAAAGTGATCTTGATTGTCCTATTGCCACAAGCTGACAAAAACATAAGTCCCAAGATAACGCCAAATGCATATAAGTATTTTCTCATGTTATTCCACCCACCTATCAAATGTCTGGTACGATTATAACGCCTGGAGTTTTGAACCATAATGTGACCTCGTCGTAAATTTGTGTATTTTTATCTTTGATATGGACTGTTACCGTTTGTTTGGCGGCAATCGCCTCCAAACTATATAACACATATACCGATCCCGTTGAAGCATCGACCTGCAGATTGACCCCCGGCGCTGTCGTGGATGCGACGATATCAACATTGGCATTAGCGGGACCTATTTGAAAATCGATCGAAAAGATGGATTCCTGCTCTGTCACGATATCGGTGACGTTTATGAACTTGTCGCCATCATCATTGGTCTCATCGAAATCGCTGATCACCAGTGTCTCCGCCTGAATGTTGCTTGGGTTGTCGGGCAAAGTACCCCAAACTGCAATCAGTATAATCGACAGCAAACTGAAGACAAGGACCAAGACTAGTAGACTCTTTTTTGTCATCGTCGTCCTCCTAGTACTCGATATCGTCGAAGTAAGCGCCAAGATGCGCTCTGAATGAAAACAAGCGATAGATTAGAAACATAAGAGCCAGTCCGATCATCAACATCCAGCCGACATCTTTCGCAATAATGAAGCCCAAGACTGCTATAACACCGAAAAACAATGCGAGAAACAGCCCGTTTGACAAGGACTTGCTGGCATTGTTGTTATTCGTGATCGACCCGGTCGATGCATAGTCGGACAGTTTTGGATCCAACAAGTCGATTTGAAACGACCAAAGGATATGACCGGAATTGACCAATATAACAAAAATCAATAGAAGCCAAATGTCTCCTTTTGGAAACAGAGGCAAGGCTCTGCTAAAAAGGAAAAAACTGAGAGCAATCATCAAAGTCGTGAAACAGAAGTTGAAGGTGATCTTTGCCCAAGCCATTTTCGAAGTATTGTAAGGAGCGGTTTTCAATAAGACAAATTCATAGCCCTCCGTCGTGATCGCCGTAGCCGAAGCGGTGTTTGATCCCGTAACAATCAGCAATGTAATGATGACGTTCATGACTAAAACAACCTGATTGCCGAAAGAGGAACGGTTCATTCCCATATATATGTAGTTGAGCACAAACATGAAAAAAGGCAACGTGAGAAGCAAAGCATAATTGCTTAAGAGCTCGTTAAGGCTTCTTCTCGCGATTGTGAATTCCTTCCAAAGAAAGGTCAAAAACAACGATTTTGATTCCTTCGGCTTCGCCTTTTTCTTATTCTTTTTGACCGTATTTTCCTGAGAGGTCGACATCAGTCGAAAATACACCGGCTTAGAAACAAGATAGTTGATGGCGACAAGTGCTCCGACTGCCAGAAACAGAATCAAAAGGTTTAAGAGATAGTTGATGCCGAAGAGCATCTTCCCGATAATCGTGTAGATCGTTCCGTACTGAGCGATTCGTTGAATGGCGATAGTTAGGGAGACGATAAAGCGGTGGTAGAGTTGTACTATTCTAATAGGAGTTGGAATCTGATTGACAACAAGATAAGTCACAAAAAACAGTAATAGGACTAGAACAAGAGACAAAATCGCTGACAATATACTATGTTTTTTGATATAGTTGAGGAAATATGCAAGCGGCATTGAGATGAAACTTGAAACACCGATCGAGATGATTGGCAATAAAAAGATGATGAAAACCAAACTCGAGAAATACAAGAATCCCAGATTTGAAATGATGCCGAATCCGACAAATATCGGGATCAGCAGGAAGAGATTTCGAACAAATTCGTTAGTATAATAGACAAGGATCTTGCTTATAAAAATCTCATCATTTTTGACTGCCAAAGAAAACAAAATCTGGTTATCCTTGCTTTGATACAAGTCACTGACTAGGCTGATGGTCGAAACTACGATATTCAATCCCTGAGTCAGAATCAAGATGAATATCATCAGAAACTCGTTAACTGGGATATAGAAAATGTTTTTGAGGACATGCAGCACTAATGTCACTATGACGGTTAATAATACTACGATGAAAGCTCTGATAGCGATATGAGCATAAATTCTTTTTGAGCCCTTAACGAACAAGCGCGTCTTATTGCTTAGTTGCAGCAATGTCAATATTTTAATCCTTTCAAACATAATCCACCGCCAAATTGCCCTGATTGATTCCCCGCATGTATAGTTCTTCCAAAGAGATGTTTTTATCTTTCAACACATTGATATCATAAACGCCGGTCAATTGACCTTGGGTGATGACGGCAATTTTAGTACAGATCTTCTCAACGACCTCAATGACATGACTCGAGAAAAAAACAATGTTGCCTTTACTAGCGTGATCTCGCATTGTCTCTTTTATCTGAAAAGCCGAAATTGGATCAAGACCAGTCAGCGGCTCATCGAGAATCCAGACTGGCGGTTCGTGAATCAGCGATGCTATGACGACAAGTTTCTGTTTCATGCCATGAGAATACGATTTGATCATTTGGTCAATGACATCTATAAGCGACAGTTTGATCGCAAGGGCATTCAATCGTTCGTCGCGGATCTTTTTCGGAACAAGGTATAAATCAGCAACATAATTGATATACTCTCTGCCAGTCAGTTTCTCATAGACGGCATGATTATCGGAAACATAGCCGATTCTCAGTTTTGCTTCAAGCGGTTGCGATTTGATAGAATAACCACAAACTTCGATTTCGCCTTCGGTAATCGATTGAATGCCGACTATACTTTTGATTGTCGTCGATTTTCCAGCGCCGTTATGGCCCAAAAAACCATATATCTCGCCTCCGTGGATTTCAAGGGAAAAGTCCTTCACGGCATAGCGCTCCGATTGACCGTATTTTTTGGAAAAATGGTTGATTTTAATCATGTCCTTGCCTCCCGGATTCATTGGTTCGCTTGGCTTTCGCCCATCTAGCAATTCCAGCAACTTCAACTTGTCAATCTTAATCAATCTCTGTTTCGCTTTCAAGCGTTGACGCTGATCACTCATCTGGAAAAATGCATCATACACATACCACGAAGCAAACATCAAGACAATGAATACCAAAAAATAGAGAGTTTGAAATAACCAGTAGAAGCGGAAAGTGAGATTTTTGTAAGTGAATTCGATGATGTGATTGAACTGTATCTCCTTGATATTAAACATATCTGTGAGAAAATCGCTGTAGGTAAAGAAGTAATCAACATTGGCATAATTGTTGAACCAGGCGTTTAAGAATACTACGGCGACAAAATAGCCGCTAAACACCAAAATGGCACGATACATATGCGAAAGGGTCGGCCTTGGGAACACCCCCAAAGAAACACAAAGAAGCGGAGTGATGAAAGCGTATAGATGGTTGTATCCATAGTGAATTACCGAGTAAGAAAACAAATCCGAGCTGTAGTTGGGAAGCAAAATAGCTGCTAACGCCCCTAATACATTCGCAAAATAGGAAAAATAAAAGAAGCCTTTGATCTTGAACACATATGCCAACAATAGCAGTACCACGGCTGTGTTACATAAATGTAGCGGCAAGGCTTCTAAAGTTTCCCGCCGCATGTAAAAATATTGAGTAAAAGCCGCAAAAACAATGTAGGCAATCAAGGCTTCCTTGCTAATCCGGCTTCTATTCTTCATGAGAATGTTGACTAAAAATATCAAAGCAAAAGGAAAGACTATTACGAAAATATGACTCATCGTAAACTCATCAGGCACTTCTCCGTAATAGCCAAACAAATTATACATCATTGTCTGCGGCATCACCGCAAACAAAGAACCTGCAAAAACCAAAAAAAACCATAATACTTCTTTTCCGCTATATCGATGTTCCTTGTTTCGCAAACTGTTAAGAAACGAAGAAAAAGCAATAAAAAGCAACAATGCCGTTTCTATCAAATATTGAATCGCCTTGAATGTCAACATATCGGGATTGTTTGTCATAGCGATCAGGTGCTGCTCAAAAAAAACTAGATTGAGCACTCCCACTATAGTACCAACAACTTGTCCCAATATATTAAAAGCGGGCACCTTGATATAAGGTGCTAAAACAAGCCACAATAACGAAGCCATCGTAAGCCATCTTAAAAAAATAATGATAACCGTCATACCCGGAGAAAACAGCCATGTTTCGGCAGCGTTTCTTGGGGTATCGATATCATATAATAGGACATTGAAAACATTATTTAAGGCGTCTTCGGTAGTAAAAAGCCGAAAAAGAAACACCAGAAAGAGCAATGTTGACATTATTTTAGCAATTTTATAATTTTTATACTCCGTTTTCTTTGTAAAAAACAGGATTAGAGATAAAGCGATGACAGCGATCAAAGCAAGCAAATTCATAGTTCCCTCGAGTTGTTAAGATACCTTATCCGAGATAGTAAATCTAACTAACCGCGGTGGTCAATATAGTATATCATTTATAGATGATTATATAAATATATATTCTTTAATCAGGGATGAAAAATACATGAAAAGCAAATGCGCTTACAAAAGTTTAGGTTACGGTATCCATATCTAGTGCTGAAAGCTTTTCCCCAAACCTGTATTGATCTAGTTATGTATGTCTCAAATGAGATAACTTGTTGATAACTGCTTTTCCTTAATTGATTCCGTTTACTCTCAACAATCACTCTTTAAACGGACAGAAGGCGCTTGACCGTATCTATCGCGTTTTTGATTACATGGTGCATATCATAATACTTATATTCACCCAGTCTTCCGCCAAAAATGACATTTGTGATCTGGTTTGCGTACTCGTGATATTTTTGATATATTCTTGTATTTTGTTCGTCATTGTTTGGATAGT
>JAQVPE010000041.1 GCA_028702245.1 Candidatus Izemoplasmatales bacterium | reverse complement strand
TTGTAGATATCATTTTGATAATAATAGTAAGTGTCATCTGGATTTTCCCCATTATACACTCTTAGCAAAAGAGAATCTTTTGATTGCATATTGAAATTGAGTGACTCTGCTTCAACTGTGGGTGATATTTGGAACCATGCATATGTAGTTCCTGCAGTTGCTACAAAAGCAAACACAATGACAAGAGCAGTCAAAAGCAATTTCCTCTTAATTTCTTTCATACAATGTACCTCCAAATATTCATTCAACAAATGCTATTTTCAAAACAACATCTCGCAATGATACCTTGAAAATAACATACCCTATTAGGGACACAACCCAGAACTAAGCCTGGGTTGTGTGGCCTCAGGGAATATCTTATTGAAACAAATCTAAGTAATGTTAATATTAGGCAATCGTGAAATCAAATGTTACATTAAGCAATCCTGCAATGATGTCTCCGGTGGTATCAGCATCCCAACCTTCGATGAAGATGTCAACGGTAACAAGTACTGGAGATAGAGTGTCAAGTTCACAAATTTGGCTGGTTCCGGCAACTCCAAGTTGAGATGATCCTTCAAGAGTCGTCGACAATCCATCAGTGTGCTGGTCAAGCGTATTAAATCCAGATGTAGGAATATCTCCACCAGTATATTCGTTGGCAGTTCCAACGAAGGTAAAGTCAAAATCAATTTCACCGGTATTCCCGAAGATGAACCCAGTCTGAGGTCCGCCAAGACCAGTGCTATCGATAGTAACAGCTAATCTAACCGATCCTTCTATAAGATCATCAGCACCAGTTCCGCTTTGACCAGTGATAACAACATTGTTAACTTTGACGTAATTGTCATCAGATTGAGCCATCAACCAGAATTTGATAGTAATAACTTCGCCCGTAGAAGCGGAGTTACGAGTAACTCCAGGAGTAAGAGGTCTGAGATAGCCGGCTCCAAGAGAATGTAACGATCCTGCGTTAATCGAGTCATATGCGGTTTGAACCGCAGATACTGGAAAGAGAGTCCAAGTTTCCATAGATGAATAGCTGGCATGGCCCAAGATGTCGGAGGCGGAAATGCCCTGGCTGTAAGCTGTTGGATCAGCATTTGTCGTTGAGTCTGCTTGAGTGTCAGAGGAATTAGCAAGTTTTATGAGCAATGAATCAACGGCTTGGATCTGCAATGTTGGAGTTGTAACATCATTAGTGTTCGTTACGGTGAACCATGCAAAGGTCGAGCCAATCGTGGCGACCAATGCGAAGAGTAATACTGCTGCGGAAAGAATAACTTTCGTTTTTAGTGCTTTCATTTTTTTTCTCCTTTTATATTTTTTTTGTTTTTTTTTATGTTATTTTGCTTTGCACCCTAAGTTGTCGTTGGTACTTCATCGTCGCCATAGATGTATGTTATATTGAATAACATTTCCATTTTGACGCCACCCCCGATGATATCGTTGTTGTGGTCGGGGTCTTCGCCTTCGTACCATACCATTACGGTAATCTTGACGGCTTCGTCAGGTTCGAAAGCGGCAAAGTTGATATTGAGGATCTCATATTCTCCGAACCAAGGGGTTGTTCCCGGTTCCGGTTCCCCCGGATTTTCTCCTTTTTGTGATTGGACTCTGGCATACGTTGTGCCAACATCATTCACAATTAGGCGGAGTCTGATTGATTCCTCAGCTCCTCGTGTCGCTGAGACTAGCGTTGCGGTGGCCTGTAGGTCAACAACCCTGATTCCTTGGTTGGCGAGGTAGAACGTATAGGCGAGATAGGATTCTCCGTTGTTCGCTCCGTTGACGCTTGATACTTCAGCGTCAGAGGGGATACATACGGGATCACCGATGTCGTAATACGAATACTCGGTACCACAGAACTGGGTCATGCCGTCGGCGTTTGTGACCTTTTCGGCGTTAAGCCTGGGAGAGAAGATCGGGTCATTGGGGTCCTTATATAAGGATATTCCCGCTTGATAGTCCCGCTTATCCACCCGGAAAGTGAAGTTTCCAACCACTTCCCCGTAATACGAGATAGCAAACACGACGAAGGTCAGAAGTGCACTTACGGCGATGCCGAACCGGCTGAATTTAGCGACTTTTGAAGCTCTGGAAGCGAAAATAATACGTTCAGCTAACTTTGCTTGTCGGCCCATATCGCAAGGCAACCCTCCCTTGTCTTAAATTGTCGTGGCACTTTTACCTCCTAAGAAATAAAAAATGCCACCATCTTCGGCGGATTTGGATTCGCTTGGTTATTTCGAGACGTCGAAATAAAAATTAGTAAGTCAACGTTGGAAATAAAAAAGCGCCCTCATCTTTAAAAGATAACGGCAACTGGCTACCATCTTATCGAAGGCCCTATAGCTTTGCGTCACTAACTTTCGCTAGCTTTGCTATTTACGCAGTCATTATAATATAGCCTTTTTCGTTTGTCAAGGGCTTTGAACCGTTTTTTTGCTTTTTTTTTCATAAAGGCGCTTATTTTGCGTATTTTAGCGAAAATAAGCGCCTATAACATGCATCTATAATGTGTATTTCAAGTTAAAAAATCGATTTTATTCATCAAAGGCGATGTCTGATCTCATTCTTTTACAACTTGTTTGTTTGATTATTTAATGAAAACAAGCAATTGATTGATGTAGATAATTAAATGACTTGCATCATCCTTATATCTATTACAGGCGCATACCGCCGTTGACATTGATGGTTTGCCCCGTGATGTAAGAGGCGTCATCTGAAGCTAGGAATAAAGCAACTTTGGCGATCTCTTCGGGCTGTCCTAGACGTTTTAGCATCGTCAAAGAGGCAAACTTATCGAGCAGATCCTTTGGAACCGTCTTTAAGATGTCGGTCATGACATATCCAGGAGCAATGGCGTTGACGCGGACGGGGACACCCTTGCGGGCAAACTCCTTGGCCCAAGTCATCGTCAAGCCGATCAAACCGGCTTTGGAAGCCGCATAATTAGCTTGGCCGATATTGCCGAAAACGCCGACGACCGACGAAATGTTGATAATTGAGCCACCGCCTTGTTCTTCCATCTGCGGCCCGACATAACGAACCAGATTGAAGACGCCTTTGAGATTGACATCTAGAACTAGGTTCCACTGTTCGTCGGTCATCTTTTTAGTCATCGAATCCCTAGTAATGCCCGCGTTGTTGACGAGAATATCGATATGGCCGAACTTTTTGATGGTTTCCTCGAACAACAGCTTGCAGCCTTCGACATCGGTGACATCGAGTTCATAGGGAAAAACGTTTGCCATTTCGTATGACATTAGTCCCATATCGGCAGCGATGACAATCGCGCCCTCACTTGCGAATTCCTTGGCGATTTCAGCGCCAATGCCTTTGGCTCCGCCGGTGACGATCGCTACTTTATCCTTCAATTTCATATTTGATCACCCCTAACGTTTAAGTATCAAAGCTGTGCCCATACCGCCGCCTATGCAAAGACTCGCTAATCCGAGATGAAGATTTAGTTTTAGCATCTCATGGATCAAAGTGACGACAATCCGGTTTCCAGATGCCCCGACCGGATGACCGAGAGCAATGGCTCCTCCATTGAGATTTGTCTTTGAAAGAATTGCATTTTTTGTAACTCCATGTTCCTTAGAAAGTTCATTGATCACTCCAAGCGATTGAGCCGCAAACGCTTCGTTCAGTTCCATGATTTCCATATCCGCAAGTTTGTATCCGGCATACTTCAAAACCTCGCGGATAGCCGGTACTGGGCCCATGCCCATGTAATTGGGGTCAACGGCTCCCTGACCGATGCCGATGATTTCCGCAAGTATGGGAAGTTTGTGTTTCGTGACAAACTTCTCTGAAGCGATGATCGTGAAACTAGCGCCGTCGTTGATTCCGGATGAATTGCCGGCGGTTACCGAACCGTCTTTTTTGAAGGCAGGACGCAACTTGGCCAGTTTCTCAGGCGATGTCGTCCGGTTGGGATACTCGTCTCTTGCAAAAATCAATGTTTCTTTGCGTGTTTGGATTTCTATTGGAACGATCTCGGTGTCGAATCTTCCGGAATCGACAGCTTTGATCGCCTTTTCTTGAGACTTATAAGCAAAATCGTCTTGTTCTTCACGCGTCAATTTGTATCTTTCGGCGATGTTCTCAGCGGTGATACCCATATGCGATTGCCCAAACGCATCGGTCAAGGCGTCGTAGATCATATGGTCCACCATTATCTGATCGCCCATTTTTACGCCATCACGGACTTTCGCGTTGACGAGATAGGGCGCACGGGTCATCGATTCAACGCCGCCGGCGACGACCAATTCAGTCAATCCCGATTTAATACCACTGAAGGCGTTCATGATCGCTTTCATACCCGAACCGCATACCATGTTAACAGAATATGCCGGTACGGCTTCGGGAATGCCGGCTTTGATGGATATTTGTCGTGCAATTCCCTGACCGACTCCGGCTGATAATATGTTGCCAATGATGACTTCGCTCACTTCTGAAGAAGGCACTTTCGTCTCTTCAAGCAGATTCTTCAAGACTTGTGCTCCTAAATCAGCGGGATGGGCATCTTTCAATGAACCCATGAAAGATCCGATCGGACTGCGTTTAGCACCGATGATAAAGACTTTTTGCATGCTGGATACTCCTCCTAAATAATTTGAATAATCTTCTAAATCCACCAACTAAAAGTAAAGCAGACGACTATGTAGTTTTAATAAGACAATAGAATCTGACATCATACAACTAATATAGTCTATTGTATACAATCATGATTTGTCAAGCGCTTTCAAAAAACTCGATCACCCTGTTTTTGGCTGATATAATAACTTGATAAAAAATCAAAAAAGATGCCGACAAACCCAAAAACAATGGTTATTCGACATCTCATCATTATTTGCTTGTGTCTACTCAAAGCATCTTAATTGTAGAAGCGATCGAAAGTGTCCATGTCCCAAGGCGATCTAACAAATAATTCGCTGATTTCGGAAGCCGCACGGGGAACGCTGAAATAGTAGCCCTGCATGAATCTAACGTCCATTTTCGCGATCTTTTTGATCATCTCTTCGTTCTCGACGCTTTCGACGATCACGACTTTTTGCTTTTGCAAAGCCGTCTGGATGACGCGGATGATCTTGTCTGTCTCATCGAAGCCGTTCATCAATTTGAGTGTGTTCTCTCTTGAAATCTTGATGATGGCCGCCTTGACCTGTTCCATCTCATTGATCAGTTCAAAGCTGTCGCCAACATCATCGATGGCGATCCGGAAACCGTATTTGCGGAATTCGGCGAGATTGTTCATGGCGACCTGGTTGCGGTTGATCGTGTAGTACTGGTTGATTTCAAGACAGAAACTCTCGGCACTGAATTCATATTTTCTGACAATGTCGTAAAATGATTTGGCAAGGTTCTCGACTTCCATTTGTTTCGGCGAGATGTTCATTGAGATGAAGATCTCGCGGATCCGGTATTCTTTCTTCCATTCGACGTACTGTTTGACGATTTTTTCAAATCCCCAAGTGCCAAACCAAGTGATGTCACCGGTCAGGTCCATGACATTCAAAAATTTCCCCGGTGGCAAGATGCCCATCACTGGATGGTTCCACCTGAGCAATGACTCTAAGCCGATGATCTTGCCGGTCTTAAGATCGACGATCGGCTGGTAGTAAAGCAGAAACTCGTCGTTCGAAATGGAACGCTTGATCTCTTGATAGTAGCTCATGTTGAACTGCTCTTTTTCGATCAGATCCTGAGAATAGAGGTAGTAACGGTTCTTGCCCTCTTTCTTGGAAACATAAAGGGCGATTTCGGCGTTCTTGACGAGTTGAGCAGCACTGATGCCGTCATAAGGAAACAAGACGACGCCGATCGAGGTTGTGAGTTGTTCGTTGACGGCCTTGAGTGGCTCGTTGAAGAGCCCTAAAAGTTCTGTGGCCTGGTCATGGATCATCTTGTTATCGATTTCGCCGGTCATGTAGTAGATGAATATGTCATTTTTCAGATGTCCGACGATCGAGCCGCCCTTGGCGGCTTTTTTTAGCCGTTTCTCCAGTTCTGCGATCACTTTGTCCATGTCTTTTTCGGAGTACTTCTCGACAATAAAATGCGAATTGTCGAGATTCATGTAAAACAAGACGCCAAGCGATCCTTCTTTTGCCTGATAGATCGAGTTGTTGATGAGGCCGAGCAAATCACCCGATTTTTTGTTTGAAGTTCTTTTCTCAACCAAAAGATGCGAGGCTTCACTCCCGCTATCTGATGGTTCATCGCTTTTACGGACTAGTTTGCGGTCTTCGATCCCCTTCTTGATTTCTTTCATGACATTTCGGAATAGGAAAAAGAGCGCGACTGCGGTCAAAACGACCATGATTGTCGCAACGACGACTTCATATCCTTCTCTTGCCGGCTGTGCGGTTAAAAACAATAGCCAATCTTTAATCAATTGCTTCACCTCTATTCATTGAAGTCCTTTCCGGCAAAAACATCGATGCGTCTGCCTTTGGCAACTTTGTAGAATTGGTCGATATAGTGGGCCGCTTCATCAAGAGTCAGCGGCTTAGAGAATAAGAATCCTTGGAAAACATCGGTGGCGATTTGTTTCAAATACTCGTACTGGCGTCTTTTCTCGACGCCCTCGGCGATCACTTTGATGTCCAGGCTATGGACAAGTTGAACGATCGTGGCGATGATCGCATGATCCTTCTTCGGGCCAAAGATGCCATCAACGAATGATTTGTCGATCTTGAGGTTGTCAAAGGGAATCTGTTTGAGATAAGTCAGCGAGGCGTAGCCGGTGCCAAAATCGTCAAGGGCGATCTTCGCACCGATTTGGTGA
>JAQVPE010000040.1 GCA_028702245.1 Candidatus Izemoplasmatales bacterium | reverse complement strand
AAGTTGAAGTGCCAGTCGAGTACAACGGCAAAGGCTATGAGATAATTGGAACCGCAGTTATCACGGAGTTGGTTTGATAGTATGAATCTCAAACAGCAGTTCATTGATATCTACAATGAGCATATAACCCGCCAAGGAGCCGGCGATCTTTTGAAGTACTTGTTATCGGACCAGTCGGATTTTTTTGAGGCTCCAGCCTCGACCAGGTTCCATCTCGCATATCCCGGCGGCCTTCTCGAGCATTCTTTGAATGTTTACCATTGTCTTAAAGACTACCTCTCCCGAGATAGTGTGCAAAACACTTACAATTTGAATCCCGGTGAGGAATCGATTGCGATCGTTGCGCTTTTGCATGACTTATGCAAGATTAATGTATATCAAAAGTCGTTCCGCAACGTCAAAGACGAACAAGGAAAATGGTCTCAGGTTCCAAGCTATGATTTTCAAGATAAACTGCCATACGGCCATGGCGAGAAATCGGTATATATCATCTCGGGCTTCATGAAGTTGACCCGGGAAGAGGCGTTTGCCATCCGGTATCACATGGGTTTTTCCGATACGGAGGACAAAAACAACGTGGGAAGAGCATTTGCATTGTTTCCGCTCGCTTTTGCGCTTTCAACCGCTGATATGGAAGCAACATACTTTTTGGAAAGCGACAAAGACTAAGCAGAAATTAGAAAATCGAAACTTCTTAAACGAAGTTTCTTTTTTTAGATATCGGGCCTTGCTGTTAATATGATATAATAGCCTTCGCTTGAGGTGATGTTGTGAGCAAGATATTTGATCTGACCGAGGGGTCGATCTTTAAGAAATTGTTTTTGATTGCATTGCCGGTATTGTTGACATCGATTTCGCAGATGGCCTACAATTTGACTGACATGTTTTGGGTTGGCCGTGTGGATGAAATCGGATTGATTGAACATGAGGCGATTTCAGCCATCGGCACTGCCGGCTACATAATTTGGTTCGCTTTTGGAGTTATCCTGATTGGCAGGGTTGGAACCGGCGTCAAAGTCTCTCACGCCGCCGGCAGCAAAAACCTAAAAGCACTTGAGCAGTACGCCTCAAACGGAATTCTCTGGCAACTGTTCATCGGGATCCTCTTTTCAGCTCTGGTGTTCATCCTCAAAAAACCAATAATCGGAATTTTTGCCATCGACTCGAGTGCTGTTATCGGCTATGCTCTCGAATATTTGTCGATTGTAGGCGGACTTTTGGTGTTTCAGTTCGTCTCGAGCGGATTCATGGCCATCAATGAAGGAATTGGCAAAACCAAAATCAACTTTTTGATAATGGCGATCGGGCTGGTTCTCAATATGGTCCTTGACCCGATTCTTATTCTTGGGCTGCGTCTGGGAGTCAGAGGCGCAGCGATCGCGACGATCATCTCGCAGGCACTGACAATGCTTGTCTTCACGATCGTGTATTTGAAAACAAAGGAGAAATTGTTCCGATTCCATGTAAAAGCTTTCAATCTAGCCACGACCAAAGAAATCATCAGGATCGGCATTCCCGCAGGGCTCCAGAGCATGGTTTTCACGACGATTTCCATCTTCATCGCCCGGATGGTGTTCGGTTTCGGTGAAATCGTCATGGCGGCACAACGGATTGGCACCCAGGTCGAACAACTGACCTGGATGATCGCCGGTGGTTTTCAAACCGCATTGACTGTTTATGTTGGTCAGAACTTCGGTGCCAAACAATACTTGAGAGTTCGAAAAGGCATCGGTGCGATGTCGGGGCTCTTGATCCCATATTCGTTTGTCGTAGCTTTGTCGCTATTCTTTTTCGCAGAGGGTTTTATGAGTCTATTCGTTGATGATCCATTGACAAAAGCTTATGGGATCAGATACCTCAAGATTATTAGCCTAGCCCAGGTGTTTATGATGATCGAGGCGATTGGTGTCGGTTTTTTCAATGGTATTGGCAAAACCGAGATTCCTTCTTTAGTGGGGATCATCGGCAATACTCTAAGAATTCCTTTGGCTTATCTGTTGATTTCCAGTATGAACGAAGAAGGAATCTGGTGGGCGCTCAATATTTCCGATATCACAAAAGGAATGATCTTGTTTATCGGAGCGCTTATCATGATGTTATTTTTGGAAAAACTTAAGCCAAAAAAGCAGAAAATAATGATGCCGGTTATTGAGAATACCACTGAAAATGTGGCCTGATTTGCGCTTTGGCCTGTTATTTCAGCGCGCAGATACCATGGTTTTGTGATACAATAATATAGAAAAGACCATGAACGGAGACGATCAACATGGAGTGGTATGATTATATTTGGATTTCTGTCTTGGCATTGGCAGTTTTGTTTGTCATCATCGTTGGCTATGTTGGTGCTTATCGACTATTTCATCCCGCTCACGGTGATCTCGAGTACTCTAGAAAAAGAGAGAATGAACGCAGCCCGGGTTTGATGGCTGTTTATGACAGTTGGGCAATCGCCAAATACACGGTTGCTTCGCGCCATGGTTACGATCTTGCGGTATATCATGTAAAGGCAAACCAAATCAGCAAGCGATATGTCATTTTGGCTCACGGATATGGTTATACTCATCATGGAGTTATCAAATACGCGAAGATGATGCTTTCATTGGGGTTCAACATCATCATGTTCGATGAAAGATTTCACGGCGAATCCGGTGGCCGATTCTGTGGCATGGGCTATTATGAGAAAGACGATATTTTTGATTTGGTCAGCGACACTTTTTCTCGCTTCGGCCAAGATATTATTCTGGGAACATACGGCGAATCAATGGGAGGGGCGGCTGTCATCCTTGAACAGGCGCTCGACAATCGCATCCGTTTCGTGATAACTGACTGTACGTTTTCCGATCTTAGAAAACTCATGTTATATCAAGTAAAAAAAACGATCGGACTACCGCCGCAACCATTTGTCTTTTTCACAAATCTCTTTTTCAAAGCAAGAACCAAGGCCTGGCTCAAAGATATCTCTCCTGTTCGGTTGGTTCAAAAAACTAATTGTCCGATGCTCTTTGTCCATGGCGAGGAAGACGCCGTCATACCACCTGAGCATAGCCGCATGCTTTTTGAAAAATGCTCGGGGCCAAAAGCTGTCTATATTGCCAGAAACCATGCTCGTCATACCGATTCGGCGCGATATAATGAAGAAGAATATATCAACGTGTTGAATAAATTCTTCAAGAATATTGTCAAACTTAGTGAGGAACTCTAGACATGATGTATGATGTGATAGTTATCGGTGCCGGTGTAATTGGCGCAAACATTGCTAGAGAATTAGCTAAATATGAACTTAATATCATGGTTTTGGAAAAAAACCTCGATGTTTGTGAAGGAACCTCAAAGGCGAATTCGGGAATCGTTCATAGTGGCTATGATGCCAAACCGGGAAGTCTTAAGGCCAAATACAATGTTATCGGCAATGTTTTGATGGAAGATCTTTGCAAGGAACTTGTGGTACCCTTTAAACGTAATGGTTCGCTGGTCCTCGCTTTTTCTGAGTCGGAATCAGCTACTCTAAAAAAACTTCTCGATCAAGGGCATAAAAACAAAGTCAAGGGTCTAGCCATCCTTGAAAAGGAAGCGATTATCGCCAAAGAGCCAAACATCAACAAGAATGTCTACCAAGCTCTTTATGCTCCTTCAGGCGGCATAGTCGACCCCTTTGAACTTACACTTGCTTCCGCGGAAGTCGCGTTCTTGAATGACGTTTCGTTCCAGTTTGGAACTCGAGTTACCCATATTTACCGAGAAGACGACGCCTTTATGGTTGTTACAAACCGTGGGGAATATAAGTCGAGAACAATCGTCAACGCTGCCGGCGTTTTCGCTGATGACATCAACAATCTCATCAGCGATACTAAATACCGTATTCTCCCTCGAAAAGGTGAATACTGTCTATTTGACAAACAAATAGGCGACCTAGTCACATCCACCATTTTTCAATTGCCGACAAAAGAAGGAAAAGGAGTATTGGTTACGCCGACGGCCGAAGGCAATTTGCTGATTGGGCCCAATTCGGAATTCGTGGATGACAAAAACGATACCTCTACTTCCGAAGAAGGGATCAGAGAAGTAATCAGAAGAGCCAAACAGAGCGTGGACAATATTCCGATGCCGTTTGTCATTACCGCCTTTGCCGGGCTTCGGGCAACAGAAAAAAACGAAGACTTTGTCATCGGTGAAGCCGATGATGTCCCCGGGTTTTTCAATGCTCTCGGCATTGAATCGCCGGGACTTACAGCCGCTCCGGCGATCGCTATCGAAATTGCGCATATGGTTGCCCAAAAGTTAGAAGCCAAACAAAGCGATAATTACATTATTAAGCGCAACAAAACGGTCCACTTCGAATCGCTTTCCATTAAGGAAAAGCAAGAGTTGTTTCTTAAAGACAAAAACTATGGCAAAATCATCTGCCGTTGCGAGCTAGTGACACTTGCGGAGATACTTGATTCTATCAAAAGACCGCTTGGAGCGAAAACGGTCGATGGCGTTAAAAGGCGTACCCGTGCCGGGAGCGGTCGTTGCCAAGGGGGATTTTGTTCACCAAAAATTGTCGAAATCCTTGCCAAAGAGTTGGGTAAAGACTTACGGGAAATTCTTAAATCCAGCGAAAAATCAACATACCTTATCGGACTTGACAAGGACTTGCTTTAAGGAGGTCTCATGGACAATCGTGACATTGTAATAATTGGTGGGGGTCCAGCCGGACTGGCAGCCGCAATCAGCGCGTATCATGCTGGTGTAAGCGATATTCTCATTTTGGAACGCGAGAACTCCTTGGGCGGAATTCTCAATCAGTGCATCCATAATGGGTTTGGGCTCCACAAGTTCAAAGAAGAATTGACTGGCCCCGAATATGCTGAGCGTTATGTTGATCAAGTGCATGAACTCAATATTGAGTACAAACTTGAAACGATGGTTATCGATATCACCGAGGACAAGCATGTGATCGCTATGAACGAAATAGAAGGTGTCATCGACATCAAGGCAAAGACTATCATTCTGGCCATGGGTTGTCGCGAACGCCCTCGCGGAGCGCTTAACATTCCCGGGAACAGGCCGTCCGGTATTTTTACAGCAGGAACCGCGCAAAAATACGTGAATATCGATGGTTACCTTCCCGGGAGGGAAGTTGTCATCCTTGGTTCCGGCGATATCGGACTTATCATGGCTAGACGCTTAACTTTGGAAGGTGCTAAGGTCAAGATGGTTTGCGAGATATTACCTTATTCCGGAGGACTAAAACGCAATATTGTCCAGTGTCTCGATGATTATGACATCCCCTTGCGCCTTTCACATACGATTACCAAGATTCATGGCAAGGAACGAATTGAGGCGGTAACCGTCGCCAAAGTTGACGAATTTCTCAAGCCAATCAAGGAAACCGAAGAATATGTGACCTGCGATACCTTGTTGTTATCGGTTGGGCTGATTCCAGAAAACGAACTAACCCGGAAGGCCGGCATCACCATCAATCCTAAAACCCAGGGTCCGATCGTCGATAGCAATCTCGAGACATCGATCCCCGGAGTCTACGCCTGCGGGAATGTTCTTCATGTACATGATCTCGTCGATTACGTCAGCGATGAGGCTTCGATTGCCGGGCAAAAAGCTGCCATGTTTGTCAAAAACTCTTTGATCAGTGATGATAAATTCGCGGTTATTGCCGGGAAAGGCGTTCGTTACACCGTGCCTTCCTGGATAATTGACGATTCCTCTATTGCCATGTCAATCATCAGATTTCGCGTTGACGGTGTTTATAAGGATCACTTCGTCACAATCAAACTTGACAATGAGAAAGCATACCACAAGCAAAAACGGATTTTGACTCCCGGAGAGATGGAGCAAGTCATGATCTTAAGAAAGTGGATCGATGCGAAGCCGGAGTTAAAAACCATTGAAATTCTACTTGAGGAGGACTGATCGCCAATGGAAAAACGTCAACTGACTTGTATCAACTGTCCCCTTGGCTGCCAGTTGGAGGTGGTGATCGATAAAGGCGAGATCGTCAGCATCGAAAACTACGGTTGTCAGCGCGGAATCGAATACGCCAAGAAAGAAATCGCCAATCCTAAACGGACAGTCACCTCGATTCTTCCGGTAATTGGCGGCGAACTCCCGATGGTGTCGGTCAAAACAAGAACAGATATCCCCAAAGACAAAATCAGCGAATGCATGCACTGCCTCAAAGATCTTAAAGTCGGCGCTCCGGTCAAAATCGGAGATGTTATTGTGAAAAATATCGGCAATACCGGCGTTGATATCATCGCCACAAAAAAGGTCGATAAGAAAAATGACTGAATATGTAAGTCAACTATCCTTGGGGAGGCTTGCCTTTGAGGTCGTGGATAACAAGATAATTAAGATATCTTTCACAGATAAACCAGAAACCAACGCGCATTATCCGGAACCGGTTAAATTAGCTATTGATGAAATCGATCAATATCTGCGAAAGACAAGAAGAGAGTTTTCGTTTCCTTATGAACTTGTTGCTATTGGTTTTCAACTAGAGGTTCTAAGCGCACTAAGGAATGTCCCGTATGGAGAGAAGATCACCTACAAACAACTCGCAGAAAGCATTGGTTCGCCTAGAGCGTTTCGGGCTGTTGGAAACGCCTGCAAAAAGAATCCGTTGCCAATTTTGATTCCTTGCCACCGGGTTATCAAAAGCGACGGCTCGATCGGCGGATATGCCGGGGGAGAAGAAGTCAAAAAGCATTTGCTGGACCTTGAAAGAGATGATCATCGATGAGATCATCTTTTTATAGAAATGCTTGACTTGACCGATAAGAGGTCATATAATGTAAAGCAAGGCTAACAATAC
>JAQVPE010000039.1 GCA_028702245.1 Candidatus Izemoplasmatales bacterium | reverse complement strand
GAAGCGCTTACCGGCCTCATTGAACGCGCCATCGTCGACAACCCCCCGCTTTCCATCGAGGAAGGCGGAATCATCAAAAGCGGATACAGCGAAGAATTGGATCGTCTGCGCGACCATGCGCTTACGGGCAAAGACTGGATCGAAGAGTTTGAAGCGAAAGAACGAAAGCGCACGAACATTAAAAAGCTCAAAATCGGCTATAATCGCGTTTTTGGCTATTATATCGAGATCACCAAAGGGCAACTTGATCTTGTGACAAGCGATTTCGGCTATGAACGTAAGCAGACGCTTGTCAATTCCGAACGCTTTGTCACGGCGGAATTGAAACAGATGGAGTCGTTGATCCTCGGCTCAGAAGAAAAATCAACCGAACTCGAATATACGCTCTTCAATGATATCAGAGACTTGGTGTACGAACAAATCGATAACATCCAGAAGCTCGCAAAGGCGATTTCGCTGATAGACATGATGATCGCTTTTTCACAAGTGAGCATGGATAATCGCTATGTCAAGCCAAAAATAACCGAAGAAAGAATTATCGACATCTATGGGGGAAGACATCCCGTTGTCGAAAAAACGCTTGAAAATGGCGGCTTTATCGAAAACGACATGCATCTTGGCAAAGATACCGGCATCCTGCTTATAACCGGTCCGAACATGTCGGGAAAATCGACATACATGCGGCAACTTGCCTTGCAGGTGATCATGATGCAGATTGGCTGTTTCATCCCGGCTTCTTCAGCTAGTTTGCCCATTTTTGATCGTATCTTCACGAGAATCGGCGCCGCCGATGACCTTTCAGCCGGCAAATCCACCTTTATGGTCGAAATGCTCGAAGTCAACTTTGCGCTCCAAAACGCGACTAAAAACAGCTTGATCCTCTTCGATGAGATCGGCAGAGGCACAGCGACTTATGATGGCATGGCCCTTGCTCAAGCGATCATCGAATATTGCCATCATAAAATCGAATGCAAAATCCTGTTTTCGACTCACTACCATGAACTGACATATCTAGAAGACGATTTGAAGTCGCTCCACAATGTCCACGTCCTTGCCCGCGAGGAGAAGGGCAATATCGTTTTTCTCCATAAAGTAGCGGACGGACCGACCGATAAATCATACGGCGTCCATGTTGCCAAACTTGCGAAACTGCCGGGAGTCCTCCTCAAAAGGGCAACCACTATTCTTGAAGAACTCGAACAAAATCACGGCTACAACGTTATCAAGCCGCAAACGATCGATCTCTTCAATTTCGAGGAAGCGAATTTAGCTTCAGAAATCACTGAATCGCACTATCAGTCGCTCATCGATCAGCTTAGCGCAATCGACATCAACGATCTGACGCCTCTTAAAGCCATGAATATTCTTGCCCAGGTTGTCGATGAAGCGAAGAAGAAAAACTAAAAGAAGGAAATCGGAATGGGAAAAATCTACCAGCTCGAAAGCAAACTCCAAAACTTAATCGCCGCTGGTGAAGTCATTGAAAACATCGCCAATGTCGTTAAGGAGCTCGTCGAAAACGCGCTTGATGCAAACAGCACCGAAATCGATGTCAGTCTCGATGAATCGGGAATGAAGCGCATCCAAGTCGTTGACAATGGTTCAGGGATGGACGAAGCCGATGCGAAAATGGCCTTTTTGCGACACGCTACTTCGAAAATCAGGACCGAATATGATCTCTTTCATATCAACTCTCTGGGCTTCAGAGGGGAGGCGTTGCCATCGATAGCCGCGGTATCGAAAGTCGAGCTCATCACTTCCGAAGGCAACGACGCCGGTATCAAGGTGGTCGTCGAGGACAACGTCATCAAAAGCGTGGAAACGGTTGGAGCCAGAAAAGGAACATCGATAACTGTTTCGAGACTTTTCTATCACACTCCTGCCAGGTTCAAGTATCTCAAATCAACAAGACAAGAATTGGCCAAGATCGTCGAACTTATCTCAAAGTTTGCCCTTTCCCATCCGAAAGTCGCTTTTTCGCTTGAAAATAACGAGAAGACGCTTCTGCGAACCTTTCAGACGGGAAACATCCCCGATGTCATTGCGAGCATATATGGGATTGTTTGTGCAAAAGCGATGTTGCCGTTTAAAGGATCGACAAGAGATTACCACGTTGAAGGCTATCTCAGCAAACCACTCGAAACTCGTTCGACAAGAAAAGACATCCATCTCTTTGTGAACCAAAGGCCGATCCAAGACTATCAAATCCAAAGCACCATCATCGAGGCCTACGGTCAACTTTTGCCAATCAAACGGTTCCCGATCGTGACGTTGTTGATCGAAGTCGACCCGCAGCTGATCGATGTCAACGTTCATCCTGCCAAACACCAAGTCAAGTTCTCCGAGCTGGATTCATTGAAAGCGCTCGTCTATCAATCGATCAAATCTGCTCTAAAAGACCAATCAGTCTATGAGACATATGTCGTTAGTGACCCATTTATCAAACAGGAACAGGCGCTTTTCGTAAATGAGAAACTGACGCCTTATGAACAGACAAGCCTTTTTGAGGCAAAAAGTCCAGTTTCAGAACAAACGACATTTCCAAATCTCGATTATATCGGGCAGTATCGCGGGACCTATTTGCTTTTTCAAAACGAGGAAGGCCTCTATTTGATGGATCAACACGCCGCCGCAGAACGGATCCGTTATGAGCGATATCTTTTGAATATGGGAAACCGGAAGTCGGATTCATATCGGCTTCTCCTCCCGATCACACTCCAAGTGTCCGCTTCCGAGATGACGCTGATCGATGAGGAATTGACCGACAAGCTATTAAAACTTGGTGTTAAGATCGCCTTTGTGAAAGACGGGGTGGAAGTCACTCAGATTCCCCATTGGTTTCCGAGAGGCCATGAAAGCGAATTTGCCGAAACAATGATCAAGAATCTGATCGACAACCGTCAAGCCGGTGCCAAAGAGTTGCTCAATGAACTGGCAATCCTTTTGAGTTGCAAGCATTCTCTTAAGGCCAACGCTTACGTCGATAGCGAAAATGCGAATGAACTTCTTAGTGGCTTGTCTAAGTGTGAGAATCCCTTCACCTGCCCCCATGGCCGTCCCATTTTCGTCAAGTTGACTAAGAATGAACTTGAGAAGCTTTTTAAAAGGAGCTAGCCATGAAGAGCGTGATTGCAATCTGTGGAGCGACAGCCTCCGGAAAATCCGAGATCGCCCTTGCCCTTTCAAAGCACTTCGACTGTGAAATCATCTCCGCCGATGCCTTTCAACTGTACCGGGGAATGGATATCGGCACGGCAAAAGTGAGCGCTTCGGCAAAACAAGAAGTTACCCATCATTTGCTCGACATCCTCGATCCCCAAGACGCTTTTTCCGTCCAGGAATATCAGCGATTGGCTCGGGGCGTAATCGAAGATATCCATAAGCGAAAGAAAACACCATTGATCGTTGGCGGCTCTGGTCTCTATCTGCAGGCTCTCTTGTATGATTATCGTTTTGAAGGCGAAAAGAGGCGGGGTGATGAAGATGAAATCAGCATTACCAACAGTGAACTTCATCAAAGGCTAAAAGCCAGTGATCCCCAGCTTGCGGCTTCGATCCATCCGAACAACCGGAGAAGGTTGCTTAGGGCTTTGGAATTGATCCCTTTCGCCAACGCCAATAATGAAAATACAGCACATGTCCCTTTTTATGACAACTTGATTCTGATTGGATTAGCCCTTGATCGAAAAGCATTATATGAGAGAATTGAAAATAGAGTCGACAAGATGATCGAAAGCGGACTCGTCGAAGAAGTAAGAAAACTGAAAGCGTCAGGCCTTGGCAAACAAGCGTCCCAAGCAATCGGCTATAAGGAGATCATTGGTTTTTTGGACCAAACTTTGACGCTCGCAGAAGCGATCCAGCAAATCAAACTTCATACCAGGCGCTATGCAAAGAGACAACTTACTTGGTTCAACAACCAGATGCAACCTAAATGGTTCACAATCGATTCAAACGATACAAGTGAGATAACGGAAGCAATCATCGACTACATTAAAGAAAAGACGGCGCCATAAGCGGCTCCGTCTCATTGATTTTCTTTTAAGGTGAAATTCCAGTCCTTCAGTCCGCCTTTAAGGATGTAAACCGGGCGAAAACCTTTGCGGATCAATTTCTTGGCGAGACTCTTGATGGCAGCGGTTTGTGCCTCATCATAGATAAAAATCGCCTGATCCTTGCGAAAACGCGAGAGGTTCTGAAAAATCGAACCTTTGGGATAGTTGCGACTACCGTTGATTTTTCGCGCTTTATAGTCTTCCTCCTTGCGGATGTCGACCAATTGGCCTTTGCGCATGTTTTGGCGGAATTCTTCCGCCTCAAGAATGATGACTTGCGAGTAATCGTGTTTGCGACGCATCGAAAACAAGACGCCTACCATAAGGCCCAAAGCAATTGGCAAGATCCATTGCCATACGTTCGTTTCTGCCAAAAAAATCAAACTGATCGACCTCTTTTCCCTAATCAACAACATTATAGTAGAGTTGAATTGTGTTGTCAACGATAGTTTTTTATAATATAATATACATAGTGTAAAATAGTCTATCTATATTTTTGGAGGTTCACATGGTTAGCACCAACGATTTCAAAACCGGCTTGACGATCGAATACGAAGGAAATATCTATCAAGTCATCGAGTTCCAACATGTCAAACCGGGCAAGGGCGGCGCTTTTGTCCGCTCTAAACTACGCAATCTACGGACGAAAGCAGTTATCGATAAAACCTTTAACGCCGGTGTCAACGTCAACACCGCACAAATCGACAAGAGCCAAATGCAGTATTTATACGCTTCGGGAGACACCCATGTCTTTATGAACAACGATACCTACGAACAGCTCGAAATCGATAAAAGTATGATCGAATCCGAATTAAATTATCTTACCGAAGGAATGAGTGTCAACATTATCACGTATGAGCACGAACTCCTCGGCGTCGAAATGCCCGACAAAGTCATTCTCGAAATCGTCGAGACGGCTGGCGGAGCTAAAGGCAATACCGCTTCAAACGCGCAAAAAGAAGCCTTGACCAATACCGGTCTCAAGCTTCTTGTCCCCCTGTTTGTGGAAACCGGGGAAAAAATATGGGTCTCTACTTCCACCGGGAAATACGATTCCCGGGCTAAGTAGACCGCCTTTTATTGGGGAGTGATGGTTTTTTGGATATAAGTGACACGTGGCCTTTGTTATTGGCGATCAACTTTCGCCCGGGGCTTTTGATATTGATGCTCTTTTTGTTGTTTCTAAGCGCCTTTTTCTCGATGTCTGAAATGGCTTTTGCGGCAGTTGGAAAAGTCAAGCTTAAAACTCTCGTCGAGCAAAACATCCAGGGTTCGAAAAAAGCACTTTGGATCACCGACAACTTCGACAGGGCGCTAACAACGCTTCTTGTTGGCAACAATCTGGCCAATATCGCCCTGACTTCGGTCAGCGTCTTGTTTTTTGCTGGTTTTTTCCAGTCTCTTCCCAACGCTGATACCTGGACGACGATCGTCAACACCGTTTCGATCACGATCATCGTCTTGATTTTTGGCGAGATATTGCCTAAAAGCATCGCCAAGACCAATCCGGAAAAAATTTGTATCGGCATCAGCGGGACTTTGTACTTTTTGATCAAGGCTCTGACGCCGGTAACTTACCCCTTCCGGCTGTTGAACCGGAAAGTCCTGAAAAAGGTTGAGACGGAAATTCCTTATACGGTAACCGAATCCGAACTCGAGACGATCATCGATACGATGGAAGAAGAAGGCTCGATCGACGAAGAAGAGGCCGATATGCTCCAAAAAGTCCTCGATCTCAGCGAGATCACCGTCGAAGAAATCATGACCCCGAGGGTCGATATGGTCGCTTGCGACGTCAACGAGGACATTAACAAGATTCGCGACGTCTTCTTCAAAAACAAATTTTCCCGGATTCCGATCTACGACGGCAAAACCGATAACATCATCGGCGTTTTATCGGAACGCGATTTCTATACCAAACTGATCAAAGGCCATTCGATCAATGTCAAGAAACTACTTCGCAAACCGATTTTCATCCCGACATCGACGAAAGTGGATGCTTTGATCGAACTTCTACAGGCCGAAAACTCACACCTCGCGATCGTCATCGATGAGTATGGCGGCGTCGACGGGTTGGTGACTATGGAAGATGCGCTCGAAGAACTCGTGGGCGAGATCTACGACGAACACGACGACGTCAGCGAGCGGATCGTAAAAGACGAAGACACATTCTTGATCAATGCCGATATGGATCTCAAAGATCTGTTTGAAGATCTTGAACTTGGGGAAATGCCGGAATCCGACTCGACTTCGGTCGGCGGGTGGCTTTTCGAACAGTTTCAGGATATTCCTGAAGTTGGCGAGAAGGTTCAATACGAGATTGCCGTCAATCAAACCTATGATGAACTCAGCGAACTAGTGAGCGAAGACCGAGAGATCCTCACCTTCGAAGTCCTCAAAGTTAAAAAGAGACGCATCAAACTCGTCCGCCTGAGTGTCCAAATCCATGCTTTCGCCAAAACTGAAACCAATAGTCAATAAAACTGATGAGGGTAGTTGCCTATCCTCATTTTGATGGATAATCCAAGGAGGACAAGAGATGGAACGGCTTCAGAAAATCCTGCAACGTTCCGGCGTTGCCTCGAGAAGAAAGGCCGGAGAGTTGATCTTAGAAGGCAAGGTCAAAGTCGACGGCATTGTGGTCCTTGAACCGGGAACCCAAGTAGAAGAAAATCAGGAAGTTACCGTCGAGGACCAAAAATTGCTTACCGAAGAAAAGGTCTACTTCGCCCTCAACAAACCGACTGGATATCTATCAACGACCAAAGATCCCCATAAACGGCGGACGATCATG
>JAQVPE010000038.1 GCA_028702245.1 Candidatus Izemoplasmatales bacterium | reverse complement strand
CATAAATCGAATAAGCTAGTACCATCATTCCTCACCTCCCAAAGCAACATCTGGTTTGGCGATGATTTTCTCTGCCTTCAGTTTTGCCATTTTGGCGCGCCGATTCTTGATGAACTGATATAAGACCGTCGATAAAGCGCTGAAGTAGATGATGACAGCGATGATGACATCAGCCATCTCTTTCATGTAGTTGGCCATCTCCATGTAGTAGCCGCCTTGTCTGATATAGGCCAAAAACAGTCCCGCGAACAAAACCCCGACAGGCTGGGTCAAGCCAAGAAGAGCAACGGAGATACCGTCAAAGCCGACGGACATCAACTCCGCCGACATCATATCCCTGGTAACCCAAAGATACTTGCCCGGTATCAACACGAATACAGCTCCGGCAAGACCGGCCAAGCAGCCCGATATGGCCATCGAGATGACGATATTTCGTTTCGTGTTGATGCCCGCGTACTTGCTGGCATCTTTATTGAAGCCAACCGCTTTCAATTGATATCCGATCGTCGTCTTGTTCAAAATGATAAAAATTACTATGACCGCCAAAATAGCGATAATAATTCCGATATCAAGATCATAGTAGCCAAATATAGCAAGTTCACGATGCGGTAGAAAAGCCGAACTTGCTACTGATTTTGTGTGTTGAGTGTTGCCGTCGAGCATCCCGTTTCCTTTGATAACGATGAATGCGGTGTACATCGCCACATAGTTCATCATGATCGAGGACACAACTTCGTGGACATTGAGTACGGCTTTCAAAAAGCCGACGATTGTACCCCAAACGCAAGCGGCAACGATCCCTCCGAGCAATGCTAGCATCCAGTGAAAAGGTGCTGGGAGCGAGATTTTCATTCCGATGTAAACAGCTGTCAACGATCCTGCGATCATCTGCCCTGGAACCCCGATATTGAAAAGCCCGGTCCTAAACGCGAAGGCAACCGCCAAACCCGCGAGGATCAAGGGAGCGGAACTATAGAGCATGTCGCCAAAACTTTCCATACCTTCATTGAAACCGCCCGCAAGCAATAACGAGATTCCGTAGAAAAACTCTGGATTATTATATGTTTGGAGCACTCCGAGTATTGACAACAGCCAGATGATGAACATCGTGAGGATTCCAAATCCAACTCCAAAACCGATGGCGATAAAACTTGGAGCCGCGGGAGCCAGTCTTTTGATTGAGATATTTTTTTTCATCCAAGCAACAGCCTTTTGAAGAAACGCTTTAACTTTCATGTTCGATCACCTTCTTTTTGGATCCCGACATGTAAAGGCCGATTTCGTGGAAAGAAGTCTTCTTGGGGTCAAGTTCAGCGACGATCATTCCTTCATAAATCACCAATATCCTGTCAGAAAGATTCATGATCTCGTCAAGTTCCAAAGAAACAAGCAACACGGCTTTGCCGTTGTCGCGTTCCTCAAGCAATTTCTCATGGATGTATTCGATCGCTCCAATATCGAGTCCGCGAGTCGGTTGCATGGCGATCAGCACCTCCGGTTGCCGGGATATCTCTCTGGCGATGATCGCTTTTTGCTGGTTACCGCCCGACATGGATCTCGTGAGGGAATTAGCGCCGTTAGCCGAACGAATATCATATCTTTCAATCAATTCATTGGCATTTTTCATAATCGCTTCCTTTTTCAAAAAGCCACGCTTCTGATACGCCGGTAAATGGTAGGACTGCAAGATCAGATTATCCGCCAAATTGAAATCGAGAACAAGACCATGTTTGTGACGGTCTTCGGGAATATGGCCGATGCCCATCATCAATTTTCCGCGAATCGATTCTTTGGTGATGTCTTCATCTTTGAAGAACAGCTTGCCACCGGTCGGATTTAGAAGCCCGGTGATGACTCCGATCAATTCGGTTTGACCGTTTCCTTCTATCCCGGCGATTCCAAGGATCTCTCCTTGTTTCAAAGCAAAACTGACATCGGTGATGTCATTTTTTTTGCTGATTTGGTTATAATGGGTGAGATTCTCGACGCGAAGAATGACATCCTTGACCTTGGCTGGGTTTTTCTCGATGTCAAAACTGACTTTGCGCCCGACCATCATCTCCGCAAGGGTCTCGATCGAGACGTCCTTGACGTCAACGGTGCCAATCAATTCGCCTTTTCTTAAAACTGTACACCGATCGGCGACAGCCATTACCTCAGCGAGCTTGTGGGTGATGATGATGATTGATTTGCCGTCGTCTTTGAAGTTTTTGATCGTTTGCATCAATTCATCGATTTCTTGAGGTGTCAGGACAGCGGTCGGTTCGTCAAAAATCAGGATGTCCGCATCCCGGTAAAGCATTTTGAGGATTTCGACTCGTTGTTGCATACCGACGCTTATATCTTTGATATAGGCGTCAGGATCAACGAAGAGTTTATATTTTTCACGCAATTCAATGATCTTCTTGCGGGAGTTTTCACGAGTTAAGAAACCGTTTTTTGTCTCTTCCATCCCCAAGATGATATTCTCGGTCACTGTGAAGACGTCAACTAGCTTAAAGTGCTGATGGACCATGCCGATTTTTAGGCGGTTGGCATCATTGGGATTTTTGATTGTCACTAATTCTCCTTGATAACGAATCTCCCCCGCCTCTGCTTGATATAGCCCAAAAAGAATCGACATCAAAGTGCTTTTCCCGGCTCCGTTTTCGCCGACCAAAGCATGAACTTCACCTTTCTTTAGTTGAAATGTGATGTCATGATTCGCCCTCAGGGTGCCGAAGTACTTGTGGATGTGGAGCATTTCGATAATATAATCCATAAGGCCACCTCGTCATGTGTAAAATCGTTCTTGAAAGAAGGAAGGATTGATGAAAATCCTTCCTTCAGTTGTTCAAGAACAATATCAATTGCTATTCAGTTTCTTCGGGTTCTGCCTTTTCAACCAAATCGGCATTGCTAACGCCAAGGCCGGTCAAGAATGTGCCAAGGCTTGCTTCATCGTTTGTCGGTACGACGATTGTGCCATTGACGACCAAAGGCAGAATATAATCATAAGCCGCTTCTGCGGCAGCTGCATACGTGCCAAATCTTGTGAAATCATCAGGAAGGCCGACAGCTTCTTCGGCTGCTCCGAGAGAAATCGTTCTGCCACCAACCCAATTTCCGCCATAGAAATCTTCCAAAGCGGCGATTGCGGCCTCGCCAACGCCTTTAAGAGCAGAGGTGATAACCGAAGCAGAGTCTCCAGATTGGTCAGCGTCAACGCCGATTACCCATTTGTCGGTTTGTTCCTCGGCAGCGGACATCGCTGAAGATCCAGCACCGCCGGCAGCTGCGAAAATAACTTGAACTCCTGCGCTGTACCAAGCTCCAGCTTTTGTTTGTGCATCTGGAGTCGGAGCGAACGATCCGAGATACTCATAGTGATCAGCGCTGAAGGTGATTGTAATTTCCATTTCATCTGCGGCATAATATGCTCCGGCGATGAAACCGATGCCAAAACGCTGTACAGCCGGGACGCTCATTCCCCCAAAGAAGCCAAGATTTGTGAATTTGCCGCTTTTAACTGAGACATATCCGGCAAGGAACCCAGCATCATTCTCATCGAAAAGGATGTTAAGCGTGTTGGGTTTGGTCTCATAAACGGGATCATACGCTTCTGTTGCAGGATCATCGCCAGAGTTTGGCTCTCCATCAAGAAGAACGAATTTGACATCGGGATACAATTCTTGTGCTTCATAGAGCGCGGTTTCAAACAGGTATCCTGGCGTAATTACGATCTGTGCGCCGCCCCTAACAGCTAACTTGATAGCTCTTAAATAGGCTTTGTCGGACACTTCTCTTGGTTTGTAATACTTGAAAACCTTTTGGTTGGCCTCCGCGTACTCGATGATTCCTTCCCAAGTACTTTGGTTGAAGGACTTGTCATCGATGCCGCCGGAGTCGGTAATCATGGCGATTTCGTAGTTGCCGCCAGAGCAAGCAGCCAGAGAAAAGACGCTTACTAAAACCATAGCAATAACAAGTAGAGTTTTTTTCATTTGTAACCTCCATTTTTTTAGATTTATTTTTGTGTTATCACTTTTGTTGTATTTATTATACACTAAAAAAATAACTCCTGTAAACCTCATTCACATTATTATTAAATAAAATATTTAATGTATCGAAAAAAACAGTCAAATTCGTTATTTGTAAATATTGGTTAATTTGCAATCATTATTTTTGGTAATTATTTCTTACTTAGGCAATTTTGCTTACATTCTTAAGCCGTTTTTGTCGTCTACAATTTTTTAAAAAAGACAACGATAAAAAAGCGGCGATAAATCACCGCAAATAGAAACTAGTTAGATTCACTCAATTACGATAGTGGGGGCTCGTCATCCGGCATATCTTGTTCATAGAAGCGCCTGTACTGCTGTTTACGAAAATATGGAATGTCTGGAACTAAAAAGAAACTGAGGATCATCCCAATGACAAAACCGCCAATATGACCAAGAATGCTTATTCCTGGAAATGTAAAAGTCAGCGCAAAATTTATAATCACAAGAGTCCTAATTGACCTGATTGAACGAGGATTGAACCAAACCTTCTTTTTGAAGGTGATAAAAAAGAGTGCGGCCATGATACCGTAAAGCGAGCCACTCGCGCCAATTGTGACATCCATGGTGGTGCCAAAGACTTGTGCAAACACTCCCTCGCCCTGGCCGGCCAACAAGGTGATTGCCACTCCGCCGGCAAGACCCGACAATATGTAGAGAATAAAATAGTTTATTGGGCCAAGAAGTCTTTCCATCAAGGTTCCCAATATATAAAGAGCAAGCATGTTCATCGCAAAATGGAAGATGTTTCCATGTAAAAACATTGAAGTCAGAATCCGGAAATATTCGCCTTCTGACGTCACGTATTCCGGAACCAGAGCCCCAAGACGCGCCAAATTGACAACGTTGAAGCCGCCCGTCGCCAGCGTTAGGACGAATAAAACTATATTGACAAAAAGCAGTCCCGAACTGATGGGGCTGTCGCGAAACAGTCGCTTAATTCCTTGAGCAATGTTCTGCATGATCTCCTCCTGTCAATAAATATTATACCATATATCAAATGATCAGCATCAAACTCAGCCAACCAACAACTTCAAGATTTCGTTCACATCTTTAACGACTAATGTCGGTTTGACCTCGGATGCGTCGAGATCCTTTAATGTTGTCTCACCGCTTAAAACTAGTACAGTGTCGATTTTTGCATTGATTCCGCATTTGATGTCAGTATATAACCGGTCGCCAATCAAGATCACTTCTTCTTTTGAAACTTCAAAACGGTCAATGATCATCTCGATTATCTCGGCTTGCGGTTTGCCAAGAAAACGGGGTTTTCGATGGGTCGCGTTTTCCAACATCAGTGCAAAAGAGCCACAATCGGGAACGAACCCAAAAGACACGGGACAAACAAGATCGGGATTGGTTGCCAAGTAGAATTTCCCTTCTGTCAAAAGCCGGCTGACATCGGTCAGTTTCTGATAGGAGTTTTCAATATCGTAGCCGATCAGGACGCCGTCGATCCCTTCAAAGTATGTGTTAGCGACATTGATGCTTGCTTCTTTCAGCTCTTCTATCATGGACTTTGTTCCCATGACATAGATGAGATCATTGACGTGGTGCTGTTTAAGATAAGCGATAGCAGCCTGGGTTGAAGTAGCGACATTCTTCATTGAACAAGGAATCCCCAACCCTTGGATTTTATGTAGATAAGCCATAGAGGAAAGCGATGAATTGTTGGTGAGAAACACATAATCTTTATCCATTTTGTGAAGTTGTTCAAAAAGCGCTGCCGCACCAGGAAACAATACGCCATCAAGATAGATCGTCCCATCAAGATCGAAGATGAAGATTTTTTTTCTTTTTATCATTGAAGTACTCTCGGTTTTGTCCATGTTTACCCCGTTCTTGGTTATTTGTGTTTGATTGAGGATATTAGTAAGTATGTTCTTAATGAACGCAAATCAATGGTGACGAGTGACGACAAATCTTTCCAACTGATAATCGTCTTCTGGGGAGATGTTGCCTTTTCTAAGAGCGATCTTCAGCTGTTCTTCGGGAGTATCTACTCCTTCAAGATCAGGAAGCAGCAAACCACTTTTCCCCTTGCATCTGACGATGATGCCGTAACGTTTCGGATCGAGATCAAGCATCGATGAAACCTGCTCCGCTTTCTCCAAAACATCGACTGAGTAGACCAGCCTTGCCAACTCGGATTTGCTCACATGATCGAAACGCGGATCTCTAAAGCCGGCGCTGACGGCGTTTTGAATGATTTCGTCAGCCAACGAGTCGGTGGTGGCGGCGATAGTGCCGATACAACCTCGCAGTTGTCCGTCGAGTTTGATGGAGACGAAAACTCCGCCCTTTTTGCTTAGTAAATCCACTCCTATATTGCTTGGTTTTGGCAAGTGCTTGTGGTTCTTCTGGTAATACTCTAGCGACATCCTCGCCAAGCGAACGAATTCATCTTCGTTAACCCTTATGTCCTCGATTTCTGACTCGAGCCTTTTCGCTTCTTTTTCGGCAAAACGCCGGTTCGGATTGTCGGCAGTGACAGCATACGCCATAACGGCATAGCCGACGCCAAAAGGACCTTCGTAGCTCAGCAATTCTTTTTCTATGTCCTTTCCATCAAGCGCCCCCGCCATCATCGCGAATGAACGCAGTCCGCATTCAGCGGCTTTTTCGGAAAGTTGTTGGTCGATCGAAAGAAGCATATCGAAATCACCGGATTCCAGAATATCGGTGATCAATTTATCAAACGCCGGTCCTTCGGGAGCGAATCCATATGGACCGTTGATTTTAAGTTTGTGCGACAAATCGCCGGAGCCGATAAAAACAACTTTGCGATTCAACTCCTCCGTTGCTTCCTGAAC
>JAQVPE010000037.1 GCA_028702245.1 Candidatus Izemoplasmatales bacterium | reverse complement strand
TTAGGTGTACGTGATCCAGTCAAGATATATTGCTCTTTTTCTCGAGATTTATCTACTTCGAACCTTACAGCATCCCATAATGAAGGCACTTCTTGCCATTCATCGATTAATCTAGGGTTGATTCCTTCTAGAGTGATTGAAGGATCAACTTCTGCAAGCATTCGATTTTGGAAATTATTTTGGGAATCGCCAATAAAAATGACACTGTTTGAATGATTCAATGCAGTCCAAGTTTTACCACACCATTTGGGCCCTTCAATACAAAGTGCACCAAATGACTCTAATTTGGACTTAACAATCTCATCGATAATTCTATCTCTATACTCCTTTTTTCTTAATGACATGATGACTCACTCCCTTTGGTTTACATTTTAATATAATCAGTGATTTTTGTCAACATTGTTCAGTGATTTTTGTCTTTTCTATTCAGTAGTATTTGTTCATTTCATTCCGTTTTTTTTGTTTCATCAATTCTTTTGTTTACACTTACTATATTTTAATTAAGATAATGTAAATATTATTGTATCGTATGTTCCATATTGCATAAAATAGCCTTATAAAAAAAACATCAGACGCCTTATTAGGTCATCTGATGGTAATGATTAATAATTTTCGACTAAAAATTTTATATTGTCAAGTATGCATCAAGTATATAACAAGTGCTATTTTAATGAAAGCAACGTGATAGACTCTACATGAATCGTCTGCGGAAACATATCGATCGGAGTTATTTCCTTAACCTCGTAACCGCTTTGAACTAATTGCTCCAAATCACGACATAGAGTTGCTTGATCGCAAGAAATATAAACAATGGTAGGAACTTTAATTTCCACAAGAGCCTTGATGAAACCTTTTGAACATCCCCTTCTAGGAGGATCGATAAAGATAGCGTCGAAACTGAATTTTTTCCATTTAGAGAGAACCGCTTCAACGTCACCGACTTCAAAGAAGGCGTTAGTGATATTGTTTACCTGTGCGTTCCTCTTGGCGTCTTGAATCGCACTCCTCACAATTTCAATACCAAAAACTTTATTTGCTTTTTTGGAAGCGTTAAGGGAGATTGCCCCAATGCCGCAATAAGCATCAATAACCCTTGATTTTCGGTTGATGTCGGCGTATTCCAAAGCTATCTGGATCATTTTCTCGGCTTGAATGGTGTTTGTTTGGAAAAAGGATCGTAAGCCGATTTCATAGATTATATTGTTCAAACTATCGCTGATTGATGTTTTTCCGTAAATGGTTCTAATCGGATCATTAGACAATGTTGACTCATCGGTCGCAATTGTGGATGCAACCCCAACTATTTCCGGTATCTTGTTTCTCAGTTTGGAAACAAGAACTTCTTCCTGAGGAATCGGTTCCTTGGCAACATTAAGGAGAATGACAATTTCCTTATTTAAGGCCGACTCGCGGATCAAGGCCGATTTTAAACAGCCTTTCTTGGTTTCTGAATCATATGCTTCAATATTCAGTTCATTGCAAATGTTCTTAAGTAAAGTTATAATCTCAAAGGTCTTCTTGGTGATGATATGGCATTCCTCAAGATTCACTAAACGATGTGACTTGGCTTGAAAGAACCCCGCTTCAAGTCCTTTTTCGCCTTGATGGAATTTGATCTCGACTTTATTTCGATAGTAATAAGGAGTGGCCATGCCAATCATGTCGTTGACTTGAACATCCGCCAACTTATGTCTTTTTAGTGTGGATTCGATTCGATATTTTTTGAAACTGAGCTGCAAATCGTAATCCATATGCATCAAGCCACAGCCGCCACACTCATAAAAGTGTTTGCATTTCGGGGTCACACGAAAAGGGCTTTTGGTAAGTCTTTGAATGACTTTCCCAAAACCGTAGTTTTTCTTCCTCGCGGTGATTTCAATCTCAGCCGTTTCGCCTTTTAACAAGTCCTCTACGAAAACGGTATAGCCGTCCTCGAGTTTGACAACTCCAAGGGCGTCATGAGTCAAATCAACAGCTTCGGCGATAAATTTTTGATTTGTTTCATCCATTTACCGTTAATTCCTCTTGCTTTCCCGCAAACAAAGGGCCGAGCTGGTGGCCCCGGTCCCTGAGCTTGGCGCGTTGGACTCGATAATCACTTGGGACCAAAGAGTCCTTTCGTCGCTTGTCTATAATATATTATAGCACAAAAAAGCGAAATACAGAGATATTAGGAAAAATAAGGCCCGTATTTGAACGGGTCAACAGAAAGATCTCAAATTGTATTTGTCTGCTTATTCAAGACATAAAGGACAGTAACAATCAGCATTCCAATCAGGGAGAACAAATATAGAGCAATTACCGAAACCTGGGAAATCAGTACACCGGCCACCAGCGAGGCCAACGGAATCAGGGCTTGAGAAAGAACCCCGGAAACGGAGTTTACTTTCCCAAGCTGAGACATATCGATCCGTTTCTGAAAAATCAAATTGACCGGAACATTGAAAGCTGTGTTCGCAAATCCAAGAAGGAAAAATATCGAGATCATCAAAATCAAAATTGAATCGATCGGTACAGAACCGCCGTAAAACATGATCATCGAAATTGCGTAAACTGTCACCAAGGCCACAAAAACAATGATTGCCGTTTTTAACCAAGCAGCGTATTTCTCCTTTGTCTTTCTTCTGGACAGAAAAAGCGACATGATGATCGCTGATATTGACATCGAAATCGATATGGCCGAAAACCAAGTTTCCGGGGTCATGAAGCCATCAAAAAGAAAACGCGGTGAAGCCGCAAGGCTGAACTCAATAAAATACGGCAGTGCGTTTCCGAAGATCGGCGACAAAAAGAAGTTGAGACCAAGAGCCATCATCAAAGTCGCAAAAATCGGTTTTTCATGATAAATATAAGAAAGACCGCTTTTGATATCGGCAAATACCGCTTTCACGGATACTGCATTTTGGTCGGAATGACGGGTATGGTCGTAGCGAATAAAAATCTCAGTGATGGCGGATATGATATAGGCGACGCCGTTGATGACGAAAACCCAGACGATCCCCATTGAGGAATATAGTATTCCGCCCAAGAGCAAGCCGATGATAGCTTGGAAACTCGATGAACCGTACATGTAGGAGGCTGCTTGCTGGAGCTCTTCATCTGCGACAATAAACCGGAGAAGCGAAGAACTTGCCGGAGTAAAAAGCGCGGAGTTAACGGCGAGAATGATGTTCATCACAAACAACATTACGATGATCATGAACTGATCGCTGATCAAAATCAAGCCCAACGTGGCCAGCAGTATCGTTGAACCCCTGATGAAGTCGGTTAGATACATTGTTTTGACTTTGTTGAATTTATCCGCGAACACACCGCCTATCGGCATCAATATCAAGAGCACAAACCCTGAAATAGCCAAATAGATGGCCTGAATCATGGCTGCGGTATTTTCATCATATAATCCTTTTGCAATCCTTAAGACAAATAAACTAATTGCAAAATTAAAAAGAATATGGGCAATGTTCGAAACTAAAACTCCTCCGAATAATAAGGAGAAGTTCTTGTTTTTGAACACATTGATCTTAGCATTTGTCATCGTGAATATTTAATCTTATTCAACGACGATCTTGACAACATCGCCATCGGCGCTTTTAACGTCAACCAACTCGCCAATCGCACCTGAATTGACCATATCAATCAGGGAGTCAACATCGATGTCGACATCTTCAAGCTTGTCAAGTTTGAATTTCTTCGACTTCATCAACTTGGCGAATTCGACCGGCAATTGGATATTGACGATGTCTCCGTCGGCACTCAAAACCTTGATCTTCAGCATCCGAAACGGCATTTTGGTCTGAATCGAGACGCTTTTGCTTTCGGGTTCGCTTTCACCCATTGACGAGAGAAGCTTTTCGGCTTGATCTGCCGTGATTGAGCCTTTTTGGAGCAATTCCAATATTTTCATTCTTTCTTCTTTGAGATTATCTTTTGCCATGATGGTGTCCCTCCTTTATTTGAGATTCTTTAATAGTTCGTTGGCGGCTTCAAAATCGATTTCGCCTTTGTTAAGTTTTTCGAGTATTTCGATTCTGGACTGGCTCATATCCGGTTTTTCTTCTGGCTCTTCTTCCATTTCCTGAGATCCGTCAAGTTTGTAGCCAAGACCGACGATCACCTCGTCAAGCATTTTTTTGATGGTTGGATAACTGTAGTTCATTTCTTTTTCGATAGCTTTGATGTTCCCGCGGTTTTTGACAAAAACTTCGATGAAATACAGTTTTTCGGTGTCAAGGTAGTTGAACTTGGACAAAACGAATTTCCCCTCGACTCTGGTGTCGCATTTTTCACAGTGCAATGATTCGACGATGAGGTCGTTGTGGCATACCGGGCATTGCGAGATCACCGGGTATTTTGCCTTGGATTTTCCGCGCTCCTTGAGAGCTTGAATGTCTTCGATATTGAAATTGAATCCTTTCATTGTAATTCCTCCTTAATAGTCATATGTTTTTTTTAGTGTTGATCAGATGGTTTTGATTAAGACGCGCTCGTTTTGTGCTGAGATAACTTCGACTTTAATGCCGCGGTATGACAAAAGCTTTCTGAGTTCTTCGGGCGAAAAGCCGCTGTCTTTGAGTTGGTCTTGCTTAACGAACCGCAGTGCCCATTTGGCAATAAACAAGGGGATTGGCAGAAAGAATAGGATTGCCAGAAAGCGGTTGACGCCTTTTTCGTCAGGAACACTGATTCTTAGTTTGATAAACCAAGCCCTTCTCATTCTGGTTTTTATAGTTTTGGGGTAGAGCGACCGATAAGCTTCTTTGGGTTTAAGTTCGCCTTTTTCTACCATCGCTAGAGTATTAAAATCCATAATGCCATCACCTGCAAATCAATTATTTTAATATGCTATTTAATTATATTGATTTATATAAGCTTTGTCAAGCAATTACTTGAAAAATGTGTTTAATTATATGCATTTTATCCATTAAACACATTATCAAGAATAATTATCGCTGCCAGTAGTTGTTGGCAAGATTGATGTTGACGTTTGAAGTGATCTGGTCGCTCTTATTGAGTGAAAGATCAAAGGATTCATTATCGTCAACGATTTTTGCAGTACCGCCACCAAAAGCGGATTGCAGCAATTTTGTGTATTTCATTTTAGTGCCTCCTATAAAATATTCTTTCTTACTTGTTCCAAAACATGTTATTGGGATTGTTGATTCCATTAGGTAGCAATCTTGGCAGCTTAGGGATCGATCCATCCGCAAGATAAAGGTCATCTCTTGACTCTGGCACTTCTCTTCCGATCACGTTCCAAGTCAGGTTGTTTTTTCTTTTTAACAGCACCATGATTATTGCCTCCTTTTTAAAGATTGTTGATGTTTAACTTGATTTTGTTGCTTTTTTTCTCTTTGCACCTTTATTATATTCATATTGATTTTAATTGTCAAGCGTTTTTTTACTATTTTTTTTAATTTTTTTAATTTTAACTTTAATATTATTAATATTTGGCCAAAATAGGCTTATTCTATAGCAAAAAATAGCCTTGTCAATAAAGGCCTTTATAGATAATAGTCTTTTTATTGCCTAGGAAAAACCGTTATCAATTCCCTTTTTGGGAGATCTTCGTTTTGTTTGGGTTGATGTATAACGCAAAACAACTGAAAAGGAATATTCCCGATCAGGCTTAATCGGTTATTTCCACTAGCGTTTAAGCTGACGACGTTTTGTGAGTCGGTTTCTTTCTTCCTCGCGGCGACGGTTGTATTCGCTTTGTTTCATGGCTCTTTGATACTGATCCAGTCGGCTTTTATCGATTACTCCCTCAGCGATTCCCTGAAGCACCAAGCACCCGGGCTCGACCGTATGTGTGCAATTTCGATAGAGGCATCCCTCTGAAAGAGTCTCGATATCTAGAAACCCCGCTGGATCGACTTCATAAGCATAAACAAGACGAAGCCCTGGCGTGTCGATGATTGAGCCGCCTTCGGGCAAGTGGACCAATTCCCGATTAACGGTCGTGTGTCTTCCCTGGGCATCGGCCAGCCGAATCGTGTTGGTTGCGAACCTTTCCTCTTTCAAGAGATCGTTGATAATCGTTGATTTTCCGACACCACTGGAGCCAATCAAAACGGCAGTTTTGTTTTTGACTAAATTTTGAATTTTCATCATGTCTTCCTGGTCATAGGCGGACACTACCAAAAAAGGCTCATCAGTAATTGAGCGAACTTGGTTAACATACATTTGCGGATCGGGACATAAGTCCTTTTTGGTCAACAGGACGATTGTCTCAAAAACGCCCCCATAAGTCAAATTGAGGTAATTGCGCAGTTTTTTCGGGTGAAAGTCCTGATTCACGGATAAGCAGATAAATACCAAATCGATGTTGGCGGCGAGGATTTGTCGTTCGCCAATCGCGCCAGCATCGGTTCTTTCGAGTATGCTTCTGCGATTTTGGACGGCGTCAATGATGCCGCTGTCTTCGTTTGCCAGATGGAAGTTAACGTAGTCTCCCACTTGAGGAAAACTGTTTTTCAAATGGTTCAAGTGGCGGAAATGTCCGCTTACCTCCATGAACCTGATTATATTGTTTGTTTCGACGAGGTAGCGTTCACGATATACTGCAACGACTCGACCTATCGTCGAGGATTTTTCGATATTCATTTCGAAGATGAGTACTCCTTTCATATGACTGATTTCGATTCCGAACTAGGAATGCAGGCCTTTGAAGATTGGTGCAGTTATTTTACTGATTATAGTTTCTTATTATCAGCAAACTTCACAAATAGATTTAGAACTGGTGAAATGCCAATTGGTATTGCATCATATGAATTATTTAATACATTGACAGTTTTTGCTCCTGATATCATGGGTAAATGGACATTTGCTCCACTACCAGGAACTTACCGTGAAGATGAAACTTATAATAACAGTGGTGTTGCTACAAGTACAGCCGTTGTTATTATGGAACAAGCCAGAGATAAGGATTCATCTTGGGAATTTTTGAAATGGTGGACTTCTACAGAGACACAAT
>JAQVPE010000036.1 GCA_028702245.1 Candidatus Izemoplasmatales bacterium | reverse complement strand
GGTTGAAAGGTGATCTTAAAGTCATCTCTGATACCGACTTCAAAGAACAGCGCTATGATAAGAACAATAAGGTCTATATTAAAACCGAATCCGGATATGACATCGTCCAAATTGAGAGTTATACGCCCTACAAAGGCTATGACCTGTTTCATTTTAAAGGTCTCAACGACATCAATCTTGTGGAAAAATACAAAGGGAAAGAGCTCTTTGTGGAAGCTAAGGCCATCAAAATCGAGAACGATAACGAATATCACATCGACCAGATCGTGGGACTTGAGGTTTTTTTGAACGACACAAAAAAAGGAATCGTCAAAGCAATCAGAGAGTTTCCCCAAGGAGATTATCTGGTCGTCGAACTTGAAAACAGCAAAACGGTGCTCGTACCCTTCCGAGATGAATTTGTCATTGATGTCGATCTTACACAGAGAAAGATTCAGATTGTCGAGATGGAGGGACTGATATGAAGATAACGGTGCTGACGCTCTTTCCCGAAATATTCGCCAATTTTCTTCAGACCTCAATCATTAAACGGGCGCAAAATGCGGGTGTTGTTACAATTGAAGTAATCGATTTTCGAGAGTACGCGACCAACAAACATAAGCAAGTCGATGACTCGGCATACGGCGGCGGCCCGGGAATGGTTATCTCGGTTGAACCAATCCATCGAGCTTTATTGAGTATTGATGGATTCGAATCGGCAAACAAAGTATTGCTATCACCCCAGGGAGAAACCTTTGACCAAGCTACGGCAATCAAAATGGCAAGCTATGAGCATCTGATCCTGATTGCCGGACATTATGAAGGTTTTGATGAAAGGGTGTATGCTTTTGTCGATTCTGAGTTGTCGATTGGCGATTACGTCTTAACGGGCGGAGAATTACCGGCAATGGTTGTCATTGACGCTGTTACTAGGCTCATTCCGGGAGCTTTGGGGAAGGTCGAATCATTCGAGCAGGATTCATTTTATAACGGCCTTCTTGATTTCCCCCAATATACAAGACCATATGAATATTTAGGCATGAAAGTACCTGATGTCTTGTTGAGCGGAAATCATCAGGAAATTGAGAAATGGCGTCAAGAGGAAGCTCGGAAAAGAACGAAGAACAAACGGCCGGATCTCCTGAAAAAGCGACAACAAAATGATTGATTTCATTATGTAAGTATGATATAATAACTTCCGCTGTAAGAACGAGAAACAAGACGACCTCATTCCGCTGGAAAGACCATGAATGACGGCAATAAAGGAGTTGACCTAAATGTCGCAGCAGATCATCGAAAAGGTGACAAACGAGTTTATCAAAACTGACATTCCTGATTTTCGTCCCGGAGACACAGTCAAAGTCTCTGTAAAAATCAAGGAAGGCAACCGTGAGCGGATCCAGGTTTTCGAAGGACTTGTGATCAAAAAGCAAGGCGGGGGAGTCAGCGAGACTTTCACAGTCAGAAAAATCTCCTACGGCGTCGGCGTCGAAAGAACATTTCCGGTTCATTCCCCGACCATCGACAAGATCGAAGTAGCCCGCAGAGGTAAAGTCAGACGCGCCCATCTCGGATATATTCGCGGCTTGTCAGCCAAAGCTTCACGTATCAAGGAAAAACGCTAGGAAAAAAAGGCGATCGATGGATCGTCTTTTTCTATGTTTATCAACGTTTTTCCATCTCTGATCGATCATAAATGTAAATTCTTACATTTTGCTGTGAAAGCATTGAAAGACGCTTTCATAAATGTTAAAATAATATAACAAGATCAAATAGAAAGGAATTGGGTTGTCTATGAATAAAGCGACCATTTATAATGTTGCTTACGCTGCCAATGTTTCACTCGCAACCGTTTCTCGAACCTTGAATAACCCTCAGAAGGTCAAACCGGAGACAAGAGAGAGGGTTTTGCGCGTGATTAAAGAGCTTGGTTATAAACCCAATGCTTTTGCAAAGGGTCTTGCCAGCAAAAAAAGCACGACTGTCGGCGTGATCGTTCCGGATATGTCCCGGGCCTCGGTTGCGGAGATGCTGAACGGGATCAGCGTCGAAGCTCGCAAATACAGTTATTCTTTATTGATGTATGTTTTGATGGACGAAAAGGCCAACGAACCGGAAATGCTCCGTGAAGTAGTTGCCAGCCAAGTTGACGGCATCCTTTACCTAAACGATGAAATCAATGAGGAACAATATACCCTTCTCAATATGATCCAAGATGAATACAAAGTGCCGATCGTCCTCGCCAACACGCTTTATCCCTATGATAATAAGCTTGTCACCATCTGCATTGATTATTTTAAAGCGGCCTATGAACTCACGCAAAGATTGGTCGCTGAAGGCAGGAAGCATATCTACTTGTTGACAACTGCTAGAAAATACATGGTCAACGACCTTAAAGAGGAAGGCTATCTCAAAGCAATCAAAGAAGCCAAACTCGAACCACATGTGTTAAGAACCAGTGGCGACATCTCGATTAACACCGTTCATTTCAGCGATTTGATCCAAAATCAGTCTGCGAAGATCGATGGCGTCGTCGCCGTTAGAGATTCGATTGCCGTATCATTTATCAATAGTATGGTTGAAAAGGGTAAAAGAGTTCCTGAAGACATCTCTGTATATGGATTCCAGAATACCAAGTATGCTTCGCTAGCCAGACCGAAACTATCGACAGTAGACATCCCAATCATCGATATCGGCGCAAAAGCGATGGCGCTTTTAAAGAAAGAAATCGATGGCGAGCCCATCGAAATCAAATTCAATGTTCTTCCCCATAGCATCATTGAGCGCAAGACAACCAAATACGACAAAGAATAAGACCTAGTAGAAGCGAGTTGGATCATTCAGAGACCTGGCGGTTGGTGCAAGCCATGGGATCATATCGATTCGAATTACCCTTATTCTGTCTCCGCCTTTGCGGACGGTCAAGCCGTTATCCTTGCAAGTGCACCATATTGGTGAATTAAGGTGGTACCGCGGTTTTCAATCGTCCTTTTGCGAGGGCGATTTTTATTTTGTGGACATAGAAAGGATGATTATCATGAGTTTGGTAAATGATCTTAAATTTAGAGGATTGATTTATGGGATGACTGATCCCGACTTAGAGAAAGCGCTCGATAATGAGAAGCTTGTCTTCTACATGGGGGTTGATCCAACGGCCGACAGTCTTCACATCGGTCATCTTTTGGCTTGTTTGGTTGCGAAAAGGTTGGAGAACTATGGTCATATGCCGATTCTCGTGATTGGCGGCGGAACCGGGTTGATCGGTGATCCAAGCTTCAAATCACAGGAGCGGCAGCTTCTTTCGATCGAAACCTCGCTAAAAAATGCCGAAGGTATTTCAAGACAAGTCCGAAAACTACTGCCCGACGCCAAAGTTGTCAACAATTACGATTGGCTGTCATCTCTTAATGCCATTGAATTTCTCCGGGATATTGGCAAGCACTTCAATGTCGCCTATATGGTAGCCAAAGATAGTGTCAAATCGCGGATCGAGACCGGATTGTCTTTCACAGAGTTTTCCTATCAGATCATCCAGGCGTGGGATTTCGAGCATTTATACGCAAATCACGGTTGTACTCTTCAAATAGGCGGTCAGGATCAATGGGGAAACATCACTGCCGGGATGGAGTTGATCCGCAAACTCCACGGATCGGATGCCAAGGCTTATGGGTTTACTTTTCCGCTCGTAACCAAAGCCGATGGTACGAAGTTTGGTAAATCTGATGGTGGGAATCTTTGGCTCGATCCAGAGAAATCATCCCCATACGAGTTTTATCAGTTTTGGATCAACACCGCCGATGATGATGTGATTTTAAGACTAAAACAGTTTACTTTCCTAGATGAAAAAGAGATTGAAGATATTTCCCGTAAATTCATTGAAGCTCCTCATGAACGGCTTGCCCAGAAAATACTCGCGAAAGAATTGACAGATTTGGTTCACGGGGAAGCTGCCTGCCTTGAAGCAATCAAGATTTCCGAAGCCTTGTTTTCCGGTGAGATACATACCCTTACAAAAGCAGAAATCGCCATGGGTTTTGCCAACTTGATCGACAAATGTATCGCAAGTGACAGTTCATTGGTTGATTTAATGATTGACCTCAAACTAGCTAGTTCCAAACGGGAAGCTCGTGAACTGATTCAAGGTGGAGCTGTCAGCGTCAATGGCAACAAGATTTCAGATCTAAACTTCACTGTTTCAAAAAGGCAAGCCATCGAAGAAACTTATACAGTAATCAAAAAGGGCAAGAAAGCATTTGCGATCGTCGAACACCAATAAAAGAGCCGGGACACTAATTTGTCCCGGCTAATCTTTATTATGTTTCTTTGTCTTTGCGTTTGGCGTAGAGATAACGTTTTTGATAGATGATACGAAGAGCGTTCAAGATGCAAAGAAGGGCAACGCCGACATCCGCAAAGATTGAAAGCCACATGAACATGAGACCGAAAGCGGACAGAACCATGAACACGATTTTGATGATCAAGGAAAAGGCGATGTTCTGTTTGGCGATGCTGCTGGTTCTCCTGGCGATCCGAATCGCCTTGTCCAAGAGACGGATATCATTGTTGATGATCACAACATCGGAAACCTCGATTGCAAGATCGCTTGCTGACCCCATGGAGACACCGATGTCGGCGGTTTTCAACAAGGGAGCATCATTGATGCCGTCGCCGACATAAAGACTAACTGAATTGGTGCGGATTTGGTCGAATTTCGCGAGTTTTTGTTCTGGCAGCAATTCTGAGTAATACTCGATGCCGCCGAGTTTGGCAGCGATATCAGCCGCTGAATCCTCGTTGTCGCCGGTAAGCATGACCGTATCATAATACTTGGTAAATTCTCTGACGGTCGCCATTGAGGTTTCTTTAAGTTCGTCCTTGATGATGATGAATCCCAAATACTTGCCCTCAGTTCCGAGGAAAGTATAAGAACCAACCGGGAGTTTTTCATCGATGACGTTGATTCGATTGGCTTCGAGGAATTTTCGAGAACCCGCATAAAGCCACTCGCCATTATGCTTGCCTTTGATTCCGTATCCGGGAATTTCCTCGACGTCGCTTATTTCTTCTAGAGGCAGCTTGTTCTTATCGATTATCGCTTTGGCGATTGGATGTGACGAGTATTTTTCGATTGAGGCTGCCAATCTTAGGACTTCATCATTGGTATAGTCGGTGACGAAGAATGATCCGTAGGTTAGGGTTCCTGTTTTATCGAGAGCAATCGTCTTGACGTCGGTAATGGCGTGTAAATAAGAAGAACCCTTGAAAAGAATTCCGTTTTTGGCAGCGACGCCAATCCCAGCAAAATACGACAAGGGAATCGATAATACTAGTGAACAGGGGCAGGATATGACTAGGAAGATGGCCGCCCGGTAAATATAGCCGGTGTCGGTGGTAACATTGGTTGGATCAAAGATCAGACCGTAGATAACCAGCAGTGCGGCTAACCCAACCACGATTGGCGTATAGACCTTGGCGAACTTTGAGATAAACATCTCGGTTTTTGATTTCTTGTTTGTTGAGTTTTCAATCAAATCGATGATTTTTGCGAGTGTTGAATCGGCATATGGTCTTGTTGTTTTGATATGGATGACATTGCCAACGTTGATATTGCCACTTAAGACTTCATCACCAACATCGACATTTGTGAGTTTAGCCTCGCCTGTTAGTTCGCTGGTATTCAAACTTGTCGAACCTTTTACAAGGATTCCGTCAATCGGGATGCGTTCACCGTTTTTGACAACGATGATTTCGCCGACACCGACTCTTGAGGGGTCTTTGACAATCATAACATCGTTTTCTAAGACGTTTGCATATTCAACCTTGATGTCGACAAGCGAAGTGATTTCCCGCCTCGATCTCGAGATTGCATGAGCTTGTAAAAACTCGCCGATTGAGTACAAGATAACAACGGCGATGCTTTCCTCATGTTTTCCAACGAACATCGCCGCAAAAGTGGCGATAATCATCAAGGTGCTTTCATTGAAGAAGTTGAAATGCTTGATGCCGCGAATCTGAACGCCGATCAACTTGGAAATGAGCAAAATATAGCCGAGCCAGTATAGAATAACCGTGATCAAATGCGGATACAGCACGTAATTCGTATCGAACAAGTAATTGATTACCTGAGGAATTCTGTAGGCTGCAAACGTAAATAGAATCAAAAGCATCCCGATCAACACAATAAGATATTCTTTCAAGAAATTCGGTTTCTTATCGTTAACGGGTTTTTGATCTTGGTATCTCGTGATGATATTGTCCTCAAGCAAATCAACAATAGCTTTGATTTCTTTTAGAGCAAGATCCTCATTGTAGTCTTCTTTGAAGTCGACAAGGAGAGTTTGATTGACATAATTGAAACTTGCGCTGTTGACGTAAGGAAGGCGAGCGGTTCGACGTTCGACTTTGGCAATACAATTGGCGCAAGTCAGGTTTTTCATTTCGATTTTACGGATCATTGGTTGCACCTGATTCTTTTGAAAATACGAGCATTTCTGCAGGTTATATTGCTATACAAACATTATACTTGATTTTTGCTAAAAGTCAATTAAACCAGCATCGAAAGCAAGGCTAAATCGGATAATGGCTTCTTGCTTTGGCCTTTGTTTTTTATTAAAGATATGATAATATATTAGCAGTAAGGAAGTGACATCATGGAATGGTTAAAACTGGCCGAGAAGGCTCTACCTGAATACTTGGCAAAAACATGTGAATTACTCAAAGTACCAACTGTCTTGCAAAAGTATAATGAAGAAGATTTGGATGCTCCTTTTGGAGTCCCCATTAGGCAGGCGCTAGATTTGATGCTGGCATATGGAGAAAGCGATGGTTTTCAAACGAAAAACATTGAAAACTATGCCGGTCATATCGAGATGGGGGATGGCGAGGAGGTTCTAGGGATCCTAGGACATCTCGACGTGGTCCCTGCTGGCGGCAAATGGAACTATCCCCCATTTGGCGCGATCATCGAAAATGGCAAAGTCTATTCCCGCGGGGCGATGGACGACAAAGGGCCGACAATGGCGGCCTATATTGCGATGAAGCTTGTCAAATCGAGCGGTATTCCGCTATCTAAGAAGGTGCGACTGATCCTTGGTTGTGATGAGGAATCGGGGATGCGG
>JAQVPE010000035.1:1859-7226 GCA_028702245.1 Candidatus Izemoplasmatales bacterium | reverse complement strand
CTTCGGGGCCAGCCGGTAATATAAATCCATGAATTTGGCATCTGAGCCGACTAAAAGGCGATACTTGTCTTTCTCCATGCCGGCAATGATCAGTTCAGCCGCTTTTCCTGCCGTCAGCATCTTGTAGGTGCCTTGTTTTTTATCTACTAGTTCTTTCATCTCGGCACCCGAGTTTTTCATGATGTTGGTGCCGACACCTCCGGGAAAAACCACAGTGACCTTGACGTTGGTGTTTTTAAGTTCTCCATGCATTCCTTCGGTCATCAACTTGACAGCTGCTTTGGAGGCTCCGTAGATCGATTGTCCCGGAACCGGCAGAAAGCCGCCCATACTCGAGATGTTGACGATGTGGGCGATCGGCCTTTTTAACAAGATTGGCAGAAAAGCTTTGACCAGGTAAAGTGTTCCATAGAAATTGATGTCCATTACCTTTCGAATCTTATCATAATCGATGTCGCTTACAGGAATAAAAGGCTGGATGATGCCGGCGTTATTGATGAGGCCATCGACGCCTCCGTGCTTGTTGATGACAGCTTCTGGCAATGAGTCTACTTTCTGTTTATCGGTAATGTCGATGATGTGTGTCGATAGTTTTTCTGCGAGAGATCCTGCGATTTCAAATGTTTCCTTGAGGGCATTCTCATTGATGTCGACAGCGGCGACGCTGGCACCCATTTTAAGCAAACGAAGTACCAATTCCCTGCCGATGCCACTGCCACCGCCAGTGACGACGATGACCTTGTTTAAAACTTTCATGGCAGTCCTCCTTATTTCTCTATGTCTTGATTTTAGCACATATTGATGCTTCAGCGGGCTTGACAAAGAAAAAAGCAAACACAAGTGCATTAGATATTTCAAGAATAAATATGGTGATTTGCGTACTATGTAGACAAAAGGTGGTGTCATCATGCGCAAAATCGCTCTTATTGCCATAATCTTGTTGGGAGTTGTTTTAAACATCAAAGAAGTATTAGCTTATTCGCCACACTATTTGCCCGGCGGAGACAATTATCTTTCAGAAGATAATTTTGTTCTTGATGGCGATTACTTTGTTTCCCTCGAACCTTTTTTGGTCAAACCATTCACTGAGTATATGTTGACGATTTCACGAAGCTATTTTGAAAACGAAAATGTCGAAGTCATCATTGAAATGTATGACAATCTGGAGTTGGTCGACACTTTGGTCTTGGATGACACAGACTTTGAAAGTTGTAGTGGCTATAACGCTTTTTTTCATGTTTTCATGACAGATTCATACACCAACTATCTAGCGTTAAAATTCTATACAGACAGAAGTTATTTTACGGGACAGCCACCTTATCTAGTGGATTTCATGCTCGAAGAAGATTTGCTTTATGATGGATATGAAGCTTATGTCGAAGGTTCGTTGATCGATGTCAGCGCACCGTATTTTCAAAATGCCGGAACGGTTATCTCCTATGTCGACACGCCGATATCAATCACCGAAATCAAGAATGCTCTCAACGCTTATGATGCGATAGATGGCGATGTTTCCGATGAGATTGTTCTCATCAATGACGACTATACGCCAAATGCCGGCGTTCTTGGGGAATATACCGCCACCTTCAAGGTTGCCGACTCAAGCGCCAACGAAACCGAGATTATAGTCGATATTATCGTTGTTGACGCTGTCGCTCCGGTTTTCTCCGAGCAGGAGACAATCAAAGCGGTATACCCATCATCATACGGGGCGGAAGCGATCAGAGCAATGCTTTCCGCGAGTGACAATTATGATGGCGATATATCTTCGACCATTACGCTTGTAAGTGACAATTATACGCCAAACGCCGGTCTTATCGGAATCTACGAAATGGTTTTTAGAGCAGAAGATACCAGTGGCAATCAAACTGATATAATCGTCAATGTCGAAGTTGTCGATGAAACTTCACCGATCATCACCGGCACCGACACCATCAGTGTCGGCTATGACTACATTATACTTCCTGTTCTTGTCAAACAAGGCTTGTCCGTAATCGATGACTATGATGGCGATTTGTCATCATCATTAGTGCTAATATATGATGACTATTCGGAAAACAGTCAGATCATTGGCAACCATGAAATGCGATTTTCCATATCCGATTCGAGCGGGAATGAGACTATCAAAACGGTTACTATCAATGTTATCGATGAGGTTGGCCCCTTGGTATACTTCAATATGGCAGTCATCCAGGTTTATAACGACATGGTCCTGTCTCTTGGAGATGTGGCGGCATTGCTAAAGGCAACCGGCGAACTTGACTTAATGGAAACAAGCAGATTCTTTGTAGACTATGACTCGTACACAGCGCATTCATCAACCCCAGGTGTCTATCATCTGGCATTGAGAATTGAATCCGATTCAAAGCCTCCATATGAAAAGGAACTTGAAATCAGAGTCATCGAAAGGAATGCGGAATTGGTCGTGTTAAGGGGAGAAAACAATGAAGATGCAGAGTCATTTTGGGATAGATTCGGGAAGAAATCAATGATTTATGGCTTGTCAGGTCTTTTGCTCGTATCCAATGGCGTCTGGGTGTTCTTTCTTAAAAAGAAACGGCCGCTTTCTGGATGAGTGTTGTTTCATTCGTGGCGAAATGATGCTATAATACGATAGAACACCAGTTCAATTCTTCGACTAGCGAGAGGATTGTGCCATGACAGAAGCCGCGATCTTAATCATATCCTTAAAGACACCGAACTTGTTTCGGTGCTTTTTGATGACTGGGTGTTTTAAATAAGAAAAGATTTATAACCAGTAGTTTTTTCATGTATAGAGGTAACCCAATGAGAAAATATTTAGTGACAATATTGCTTGTAATGATATCTTTTGTTATGTTGGCATGCAATACATCCGATAAACCGACGGTCATGGTTCCTTCAGGATCGCCCCAAATGGCGCAGATTTACCTTGAAGCGTCTGATAACTACATCGTCGACATTGTTCAGGGCGCGGATCCGCTAGTTGTCGCTTTTGGCTCTAAGTCTCATGATTTTATCTTCGCCCCGACAAATCTAGGCGCCCGCATGTTTCAAGCAAAACCCGATTATCTTTTCATCTGCGCTGTCACTTTTGGCAACTATTTTCTTATCACTAAAACCGATAATGCATTTGACATCAATAGCCTAGGCGGCAGGGAAATCACTGCGTTTGGCGCAAATCAAACTTCGGATATCATCATGAAATACGTACTTCAGGAAAATGACATTATTGCGGATATCCAATATGTCGATTCGGTCCAAACCGCAGTTTCATTGTTTGTGGAAGACCAGACGCGGGTTGTATTGATTGCAGAACCATCATTGGCAGTCCTTGAAAGCCAGTTCGCTGATATCGACATCATCAATCTTCAAAGTGAGTATGAGGTTCTAACAGGCGAAAGCGGTTATCCGCAGGCGGGAGTGTTCGCAAAGACGACCTTAAACAAAAGATTAGTTAACAATTTTTTGGATGCGCTCTCAAACTCCGTCGTCCTTGTCAATCAGGATCCGGACGTTGCCAGCGACCAGGCGCTTGCGCTTGGTTATTCTTATCAGAAACAAGTGTTGATGGATGCAATTCCGCGGTGTAATCTAGGATATCAAGAAGCCGGTGACGTCAAAGCGGATCTGGAAGCCTATTTTACGATTATCATGGATACTAACCCCAATCTGATCGGCGGCGAATTGCCGGGTGAGGATTTCTATTATGAGCCATAACGAGGAAAAGTTTGTAAAAAAAACAAGTCTGGTCATCCTGGCGGTCTTTTCGATCTTCATAATCTGGCTTGTGGGATTTGTGGCGATTGACAATCCGCTCCTTTTGCCAAGCCCTTGGGAAGCTTTGGCGGCCTTTTTTGGGTTGTTCGCTACAAAAGCATCACTTCAGGCAATCGGTTTGACGGCGCTGAGACTTATTATCGCCTTGCTCACGGCCTTCGTTCTCGGGATGTTTTTTGGCATTCTTGCCGGGTTTAAACCGCGTTTCGCAGTCTATTTTCAACCATTTGCGACAATTCTCAGGACCGTACCGGTCATTTCGGTAATCGTCATCATATTGATATTGTTCGGATTCAAAATGGCTCCGTATATTATTACCTTCTTGATGATTTTTCCTTTGGTATACCAAGCATTTTATGAAGGAATCACCAACCTGGACCCTGAATTGGTCGATGTATATAAACTCGAAGATGATAATTTTTGGTCAGGCCTTTGGCATTGCTATCTCCCCTTGATGCGCCATCAGATCGAGACGGTCTTGTTTCAGTCTGCTGGGCTTGGCATCAAGGTTTTAGTCATGGCGGAGTACCTTTCCCAGACTAAAAACTCGATTGGAAATGCTATCTACAACGCCAAAATCAATCTTCAATATGACCAAGTATTTGCTTGGACAATCCTTTTGATTTTATTGGCGGTTATTTTGGAAGTTCTAATCGGGAAGTTCAAAAAACAAAAAGAAGCAAACCAACAACCGATTTCCAAGAGGAAATCGATAAGCGATTGACAAGGAAGGGTTTCTAAGATATCATAAATACTGACATAAGGGAGTAGCCGGCGGGAAACCGTGATTAAATCAACATGCATGGCCACAAGCCTGGTTTAATTGTAGCGGCAAGACTTATGCACTGGGTTTGTGCATAGGTCTATTTTTTATACATAATGACTGTGAGGAGCGGCGATATCAATGGAATTTTACCAAAACGAAGCAAAAGCGGTAATCAAGGAACTTTCAACCTCAAGAAAAGAAGGGCTTTCTCAACAAGAAATAGCTATCAGGCAAGAACGATACGGCAAAAACGAACTGCGGGAGAAAAAGAAAAAGACCCTATTCCAAATGTTTCTCGACCAGTTCAAGGATTTTTTGGTCATCATTCTATTGATCGCCGCGCTTGTATCGATCATCATGGGGATCATCGGCCACGAGGGACTCGTTGACGGCTTTATCATCCTTGCGATCGTCATTCTGAACGCGGTTCTGGGAGTGAGCCAAGAACAAAAGGCGAATGATGCTCTCGCAGCACTCAAGAAAATGAGTTCGCCTCACGCCAAGGTGATCCGGGACGGCATCATGGTAGAGATTGATTCTGCTGAATTGGTTCCGGGAGATGTCGTCTATCTGGAAACTGGCGATTATGTCGCCGCCGATATGCGGCTGATCGAAAGCACAAATCTGAAAATAGACGAGTCTGCCTTGACCGGAGAATCCGAAGCGGTCGAGAAAGACGCGCAAATCACATATGATAAGGAAGTTGTCTTGGCCGAAAGGCACAACCTCGCCTATATGTCGACGCTTGTTTCCTATGGCAAGGCCTTCGGCGTCGTGACGGGAACCGGGATGGTGACCGAGATCGGCAAGATTGCGACGATGCTTGACGCTGTCGAGGAAGG
>JAQVPE010000035.1:0-1849 GCA_028702245.1 Candidatus Izemoplasmatales bacterium | reverse complement strand
AAGACTCCCCTCCAAAAAACGATCGATGAGTTCGCAAAAGTACTCGGAATCATCTGTATCGGTGTTTCCGTGTTTGTCTTTGTGCTCGGCCTCCTTCAGCAACTAGAGGTCTTCGAAATCTTTCTTACCGCCATCGCTCTCGCTGTCGCCGCGATTCCCGAAGGATTGACAGCCGTCATCACTGTTGTTTTGGCTCTCGGAATGCAACGGATGGTCAAACGCCACGCCATCATCAAAAACCTATCGACAGTCGAGACCCTCGGACAAGCCACCGTTATCTGTTCCGATAAAACGGGAACTCTGACCCAAAACGAGATGACAGTCAAGAAGGTCTTCGATTTGGACAACGAGTTTGATGTTACCGGAACCGGTTACGATATCGAAGGCGATATTCTCATAAACGAAAAAAAGACTCAGCTTTCGGAAAATCTGAAGCGGATAGCCGAGATTTGCCTTCTTTGCAACGATGCTGTTCTTCAAGACGGGAAGATCCTTGGCGACCCGACCGAGGGTGCGCTCCTCGTACTCGCCGAAAAGGCGGGATACAGCCGCTTAGACAAACAGGAACGCTATCCGCAATTAAACGAATATCCTTTTGACTCAACTAGAAAATTGATGTCCTCAATCAATCAAATTCAAGGTGAACCATTTGTCTTGACCAAAGGTGCGTGCGATCAACTGATCAAGCAATGCGACCGGATCAGAATCCAAGGCGTCGTCAGAGAAATGACCGATCAAGATCGGCAATTGATCCTTGACAAAAATGACGAGTACTCAAGTCAGGCTTTCCGCGTTCTCGGCTATGCTTATAAAGAGACAACCAATCCTCAATCGATGGATGAAGAACAGAACTTAATTTTCGTCGGTTTGACGGCAATGATCGATCCGCCTCGAAAAGAAGCAAAAGCAGCGATCGAGAAATGTCACAAGGCTGGAATCCGGGTCATGATGATCACCGGCGACCACCTGACAACCGCCAAAGCAATCGCAACTGAACTTAACATTTTGAAACCGGGTCACATCGCTCTATCTGGTGAAGATACCGTCAAGATGACCGACGAGGAGTTTGAAGACGCGATCTTGAACTGTGATGTCTTCGCCCGCTCCACGCCTAAAGACAAAATCAGAATCGTCGAAGTGCTTCAAAAGCATGGTGAAGTCGTCGCGATGACCGGCGACGGTGTCAACGATTCCCCCGCCTTGAAACAAGCCGACATCGGCGTCGCCATGGGCATCACTGGCACCGAAGTCTCAAAAGAAGCATCGAACATGATTTTGACGGATGACAATTTCGCCTCGATTGTCAGCGCTGTCGAAGAAGGAAGGACAATCTACAGCAATATCCGGAAATTCACAATCTATCTGGTTTCGTGCAACATCGGTGAGATTTTGATCATCTTGCTGGCGATGATCTTCGGAAAGCTTTTTGATAATCATTTGCCGCTCCTTGCCATCCATTTGCTTTGGATCAATCTCATGACCGATTCTTTCCCCGCTTTCGCCCTCGGAATGGAAAAAAGCGAACCCAACATCATGGATGCCAAACCGCGCGACACCAAAGAAAAGCTTCTCAACCGCAAAACCTTAGTAAAAATCGTCATCCAAGGTTTTGGATTGATGATTGCTGCCCTACTGAGTTTCTATGTGGGCTTGAAGTTGATTAACGGGGCTTCATTGACACAAGCCCGAACGATGATTTTTGTGACCGTGGTCTTCGGAGAGCTATTCAGGACCTATTCTGCGCGATCCGAGACCAAGTATCTCTTACAGTCGAACCCCTTTGATAACAAGTTCGTCAATTACGCTGTCGTTTTGTCCGCGTCTTTGATTATGTTGCTGGTTTATATTC
>JAQVPE010000034.1 GCA_028702245.1 Candidatus Izemoplasmatales bacterium | reverse complement strand
AAGTGCTGAAATTGTCCAATATACTCACAATCTCGTGCTGAATTTCGAGCGGTGGAATTGGAATTATTACCTTATTTAGGATAGTTTGAGTTAGACTCGGTACTCCTCCCGCGGTATTTAATTCTTCAAGATGTTGTGTTTGAAGATAATAAAACACATATTTTGGAACAACTATTTCGGTAAAAATCTCTGTATGAAAAATTGTGTCGACATTCCAAAACGGTTCATCAACATAATACAATTTGTTCAGAGATCCTTTGCGTGGAATCAAGACAGATGGTTTATTATAGGAAAAGTTGTCAACATAACCCATAATTCCACCCGTCCCATAGACTGGAATGTTCCCCTTTTTTAAATGCTTATAGTCTTTTCCGTTTTTAATATTTAATACTTTATCTATAAATACATGATTAACCCCATTGGGACATACTTCAGCCATCATTTTATCGATTTTGGGCACGCCAACAAATCCACGAGAAAAATCGAGGAGTTGGTTACGATAGTGCTCGTATTGCTTTGTGCGGGCTTCTAGCTCCGCTTCTAGCTCCGCTTCTAGCTCCGTAAAATTATCTAAAATTCGTACAATCTCGTTTTGAATTTCGAGTCGGGGAAGAGGGATTTCAAGATTCTCGATATCATTTTTATTCAAAGCCGGAATTCCTGCGCCGAATTTCGATCCTTGAATAGCGATTTGCTTATTTTTAAGAAAATGATATAGATATCTGTTGTTCAATGAACCATTAGCTGGTTTAACGACATAACAATGAGCGCCTGCCCAAAAAGGAGTGATTATGAAATTGACAAAACCAGCCGATGCACCACCTTGACTTATGGCGATAGTATTTGCTTCGGTATTAAAGTTATTCCAATATCCCGAAGGGCTTGTTCCACCATTTATAACGGGATAATTTCCATTTTCCAACAATACTTCTTTATTTAATTGTTCGCCTTTTGTGATATAAACTTGTCCATCCCCAAGTTTTTTAAATTCAACACCATTGGGGCAAAATTCATACAGCAACTCATTAATTTTTTTCATAATTTTCCCCCTATTCCTGAAGTGTTTGATTCCAGTTGAGACTGGTTAAGGCTGATCTAATTTCTTCTTTATTTTTGATGTTTTCAAGAATTCCTACCAACAACCTTCTACAGGGACCATACTTTTCTAAAGCAATCTCCTCGGTTGAGTTTCCATGAATAATTTCGCTGAGTTCTTTAAATAGAGTGTATCCATGGTTGGTGAATTCGCTTGGTATGATTGATTGTTGCTGATCAACTTCTCGTAAAAGTTGGTTGAATGGCTTTTTTCTTCCGCTATCAGTCAAAATCGACAACCCGATACTATCAGCAACCATTTTCGTGACATGCTCGTAGATAATTCTAAGGTAAACCATTGAACCTATTCCTAGAGAATCTTTGAATGCTTGGTCCGATTTTTCCAAATTGATTGATTCAACGCCATAACTACCAGGTGCTCTTGAAACATGATTACCTAATCGTTCGCTCTTCTTGATAATTCTTACTTTTGGGGCAAACGATGAAATGTCGTTTTCACTTTCGATTAAAAACCAGACCTGTACGTCAGTCTCGCAATTACATTTCAAATTAATGTCGATACTAATCGTTTTGCTATCGACACCAAGGCAGAAGATTGTATCTGTGGACCAAAAGCTTCTTAAATCAGCACACTTATGGCAAAAATAATTAAGCGCAAATTTACCTATCTCAATTTTTCTTTGATTTCCATAAGTTAGGTTTTTGTTGTTCATGAAGCCCTCAATCTGAACATATTCTTGTGTTGGGGCTTTTGACAATACATCTGATAATCTCATAAACTAATCCTCAGACAGACTAGCAACAATTTCATCGATGGATTTACGCAATGTGTTGACTTTTTCAACGATGTTGGTGATTTGCGCATTAAGTATTTCAATATCAATCACTTCAGAAGTGTTTTCAGCAGCCACATAGGTATTGACTGAGAGACTATAATCTTTTGCTATCACATCATCAACCGGTACGAAGCGCGAAAAGTGGGCTTCTTCTGTCTTATAGCGGACACTTTCCAATATTTTGTCGATATTGGCGTCGGACAATTTGTTTTTAATGTCGTACCGAACAAACTCCCTACTGGCGTCAATGAAAAGGATTTTGCTATCAGTCTTATTTTTTCTTAACACTAATATTGCGGTGGAAATTGTGCTACCGAAGAAGAGGTCTGATGGTAGTTGAATAATGGAATCGACAAAGTTATTATCAATTAAGTATTTACGAATTTTTTGCTCAGCGCCACCTCGATATAAGATGCCAGGAAAACCAACGACAGATGCGGTTCCGCTTGAAGATAACCATGACAAGATATGCATGATAAAAGCATAGTCTGCTTTAGATTTTGGGGCTAAGACGCCCGCAGGAGCAAAGCGTTCATCGTTAATGAGCAGTGGATTGGCATCGCCATCCCATTTGATCGAATAGGGTGGATTGGAAACAATTGCATCGAATGGTTTGTCATCCCAATGAATCGGCTTCATTAAGGTGTCGCCACAAGCCAAATTGAAATGTTCAAAATTGATGTCGTGTAAGAACATGTTAATGCGAGCAAGATTGTATGTGGTTAAGTTGATTTCTTGACCATAGAATCCTTGTTTTACATTGTCTTTGCCTAGAATTTTAGCAAACTTTAAAAGAAGTGATCCAGAACCACATGCAGGGTCATATACTTTCTCCACTTGTTTTTTATTAGGAATGACAATTTTTCCATGGTCATCTGTGTGTTTTGCACCAAAGTCGATTAAAGCGAGTCTAGTCAGGAGTTCGCTTACTTCTTGGGGGGTGAAGAATTCACCGCCAGATTTACCGGCATTTGCCGCATACATGCTCATTAAGAATTCGTAGGCATCACCGAAGGCATCAATCGTATTGTCTTCGTATTTACCCAACTTCAAATCATTAATAGCGAAGAGCAGCTTTTTGAGTCGACCATTCTTTTCAATAACGGAATTTCCCAGTTTATTGGAATTGACATCAATATCATCAAAGAGCCCTTTGAGGTTCGCTTCCGATTCAGTCCCACTCGCCGATTTTTCAATATTGGTAAAAATGGTTTCTAACGTTGTATTTAAGTTTTCATCTTGATCGGCGCGTTTGGTTACATTGACGAAGAGCTCGCTGGGTAGAATAAAGAATCCTTTTTCTTGGACGATATCTTGACGGGCGTTCTCCGCCACTTCATCACTGAGTAGCGCATAGTCAAAATCACGCTCTCCAGCCTTGTGTTGGTTCTTGTTGATATATGAAACCAGGTTCTCCGAAATGAATTTATAAAAAAGCATTCCTAGGACATATTGTTTAAAATCCCAACCATCGACGGAGCCCCGTAGGTCATTTGCAATTTGCCAAATGGTTTTATGTAATTCGGCGCGTTCGGTTTCTTTTTTGTTGGACATAATGATTTCCCTTCTCTCATATGAATTCAATGAAAAGCAATTTGACAAACTAAACAGATTATCTCAGACAAATCCCAATTTAAGTTAGTGGTTTTCTCAAACGTGTTGCATTTATTATACCTCATCACATCATTTTTCAAAACTGCTTATTTGATAAAAAGACTTGTTTCCATCAATATTTTTTACTAATTTGACATTTACTGATACGGAATTGGAATAAAACCTAATGAGACAAACTCGATAGCCTGCCTTTTCTATCCTTTAAAGATTTTTTTGTTACGTAAGCAAGGATTTGGAAAATCCCTTTATCTTATTTATCCAATTTATCTATTTCTTTTTATTTTTCTTTTTCTTTTTGTGTACTTATTGCGCGTTTAATGTACTTATGGCAAGCAATAACGCCGTTATGGTCGTCATTAACCCGGGTTATCGTAAGCAACAACTCCAAAATAGCGTTTCTAGAGAACGCCTCAAAAGGCAACGATACGTTGCTTCGTTAGTTGTTAATTGTAGATGTATGCGACAGAATGTTGCTTGCATCACAAACGAGCATTTATGATTTTTTGATCAAGGCTTGAAATACCACGATGTATCACGCTCTACTTTGATTCGACTACGTTCTACCTCGATTATCCACCGCATACACATATTAGTGGTGGTGACAATTACCAAAGAGTGGACTCTATAAAAAATATTGATTTCTTGCAGACGATTATGCTTTAGGCCAGTAGTCTAGATCAGGTCCTATTTGATACACTAGCCTCGGTAAATCAGATAGTCGTCCACGTTTGTTGTGACGTTGTGAATATCTTTCGATGGGATTGCTTCGGCAGTTCCTTTTGGTCGTTTCCACCCAAGAAAGGACTCTATGAAGAGAAAAATCGACCAAGAATATGAAACCATCAAAATGGCGCTCGACCATCTTATGAAGGATCAATACATCTCGTTTGAGGAATGGTATGGCGCATTGATGGACTTAAGAAAACAATATGGCTACATCATAGCAACTTGATGACATATACCTACTTATTCACTTGCTATTTGACGGGGATTAAGTGATGTATAGTCATGACATTTTTATTTGGGAGGAAACACCATGCTAACACAGCGAAAAGTTACGATGATTCAACCCACCAGAAAAATCTTCAATTCAGAAGGTGGGGTTTTACAAACGAAGAAACGCGTTTGTGCTTATGCGCGCGTCTCAACCGATAACGAAGATCAAATCAATAGTTACCACGCGCAGATCCAAGAATATACCAAACGGATCAATGACAACCCGCAGTGGATCTTTCAAGGGATGTATGCCGATGAAGGTTTGTCGGGAACGAGTATCAAGAAGCGACTGCAATTTCAAAAGATGATTGAGGATGCTCGTAGTGGGCACATCGATCTTATCTTAACAAAATCCATCTCGCGGTTCGCCCGTAACACCGTGGATAGTCTTACCATCATTCGCGAGTTACGAACCCTCGGGGTCGACATCTTTTTTGAAAAAGAAAACCTCTATTCGAGTGATCCCAAAATCGACTTTATGTTGACCATCTTTTCATCCATCGCCCAAGAAGAATCCCGCAACATCTCCGAAAACGTGAAGTGGGGATTTCGTAAACGGTTCAAAGAAGGCATGGTGAACATCAATACCAAACGGTTTCTTGGATACGATAAAGATGAAACAGGCAAGATTAATATCGATGAAGAAGAAGCCAAGACTGTCAAAATGATCTTTAATCTATATCTAGCCGGTTATTCCACAAACGAGATCAGTAAGCATCTTATTGAAAACAACATCAAAAATGGCCGTGGTGAAGTCAAGTGGCAACCCTATACGATTAACTACATGTTGACCAATGAAAAATACTGTGGTGACGTCATTTTGCAAAAACGTGTGACGATTGATTATCTTACGCATAAAACTGTCATCAACACCGGTCAAGCCCCACAATACCACATCAGCGATAATCATGATCCTATCATTGCACGCAACGTATTCAATCTCGTTCAAACCTTAAAGAAAGAACGAGCCAGTAACAAGAATTCCAACCGCCATGAGCATCGATTTCCATTAAGCGGGCTAGTCTATTGTGGGGTCTGCCACCGCAAGATGTATCGCACCCACTATAACCCCGAGACACCGTATGCACGGATTGTGATGAGTTGTAAGAATAATGCTCGAAACAAATGTGCGTGTCAAAATACGCCCATCGATAACGAATTGTTAGAAAAACTCAGCGCTCATGTTCTGGGGCAACTGCAGATTCAAGAGCCGATGAGAGTCGAAGAAGTTCTATCCCTTTTGGAACCCCATTTAGCCAAAGATGACCAGCAGCAAGAACTCGAACTCACGAAGCAAGTCATCTCCAAAATCGAGAGGGAATTACAAGCCCTCATTCAATTGCGCATTTCTCAGACCAGTGGTGATGATCACTATTTTCAGAAGGTCTTTGTGGAGAAAAAGGAGGAATTGAATCAGCTTCAAAGTCAATTAATAAGACAAGAAAAATCCTTGCTAGAGCAACACGTCAACCAGCAGCGACTCCATGATATTCGAGACTACTTGGCTACCAAGATGGAGCTCGTCAACCGTTATGCCCTTACGCAAATCATCCAAAAGATTGTCGTCTACGCTCCTGATTCGATTACGTATGTCATGGCAAAATCTGAGCTAAGGGACGAAACATTTCTTTCGACAATCGAATCAATCAAAGTAGCACCACCCATTCTTGATGGATATTTTAGCGTTGGAGAGCGTAGCGTAAGTTGGCGTCTGATTGAATGGGGGAATGCGTCGTGCTAATGAGAGTGTTACTACCCGATGAAACGATTAGTGATAGTGGAATTCAATCGAGGAATGTTTGTGCCTACGCCCGTGTTTCCACATTAAAAGATGTCGCCCATCTTAGTTTTGTTGCGCAAGTCCAGGTGTATACCCAAATGATCATGGAACATCCGAATTGGCATTTTGTGGGAGTTTTCGCTGATGAAGGTAAAAGTGGGACGAATACCAAAAAGCGAACTCAGTTTCATGAGATGCTCGATCTAGCGATGGCCGGTCATATTGATCTGATAATTACAAAATCCATCTCACGTTTCGCGCGGAATGTAGTGGATATGCTTGGTATTTTGAAGGAACTTAGAAATGCGAATGTTGAGGTATGGTTTGAGAATGAAAATATTAGTTCATTTGATTCAAAGATTGAATTTGTCATTTCACTTCTATCTGGAATGGCCGAGGAAGAAGCACGGAATGTCAGCGAGAATGTGAAATGGAATGTGCAGAAGCGTTTCGCCGAAGGTAAGTACTTTATGGTGACTAAAGGTTTCCTTGGTTATCAGCGGGATGAAGCGGGTAATCTTATCGTCAACGAAGAAGAAGCCAAGGTGGTCCGCTTGATTTATGAATGGTATACACGGGGTGTCGGCGTGACAGAGATAGTACGACGATTGAACGATCAAAGTATACAAACGACCTATAACAAAGGCAAATGGTATGCGAATGCTGTATATGGCATCTTGAAGAATGAAAAATACACCGGGAATGCGCTTCTACATAAAACAGTTCGACCTAATTTTCGAGCCAAACTAAAGGTTAAGAATGATGTTCAACCTGCTTATTATGTTGAGCATGCACATCCACCGATTGTAACGCTTGAATGTTTTGAACAAGCCCAAACGATACGGAAAGCAAAGTCACGCCAGTATCATCGGTATGTTGGAGAGGAAATAGACAAGCGAAAATACAATCAAAAATCCCCCTATGCGGGTAAGTTAAAGTGTTCGATCTGTGGTCAGCATTATGTGGTACGAAGGGGGCATTCACATTCAACCTATTCGGATATAG
>JAQVPE010000033.1 GCA_028702245.1 Candidatus Izemoplasmatales bacterium | reverse complement strand
CCCTCAGAATACCATCAGAAAACCGATCAAGGACCTGAAGATCCCCGAAGCCCATCAATTGATGAAAGAGAGCGGGTTCGAACAAAGACACGTCATTGTCCACGCTCCCTACATCGTCAACCTTGCCAATCCGGATCCTAAAGCCCGCTTATTTGCGGCCGAATTTATTGAAAGAGAAGTCTTTAGAACCAACGCTCTCGGTTCACAGATCCTCGTCCTTCATCCGGGGAATCACCTAGGGCAAGGCATCGATGTTGCCATCAAACTGATTGCGGATGGACTCGACAGAATCCTCATGAACACGGCTCATCTGCCGGTCATGATCGCCCTCGAGGGCATGGCCGGCAAAGGCACGGAAGTTGGCCGCTCTTTTTCAGAACTTAGAGCAATCATCGATCACGCCGAGCGGGGTAGTCAATTGGGAGTTTGTTTTGACACTTGCCACAGCTATGATGCCGGCTACGATGTCAAAACCGGCTTCAACGGCGTTATCGACGAATTCGATCGAGTTATCGGAATCAACAGGCTCCTCGTACTTCATGTCAACGACTCAAAGAATGCCTTTGCCTCGGGAAAAGACCGCCATGAAAACATCGGTTTTGGCTCACTGGGATTCGCTGCGCTTTTAAAAGTCATCAATAATCCGAAACTGAGTGAAATCCCGAAGATCCTGGAAACGCCTTATGTGCCCTCCATCACTAATCCCAAGAAGTCATATCCGCCCTATCTTCACGAGATCAAAATGATAGCTTCCGGAACTTTCGATCCCAATCTCAAAGAAAAGATCATCGCTTATTATGAAGGTGAAGCTTGATGCCCTTAAACGTAGTCCTTTTTCAACCGGAAATCCCCCAAAACACGGGCAACATCATGAGAACGGCTGTTGGCACCAACGCCAAACTCCATTTGATCGAACCTTTTGGTTTCAAACTCGATGAAAAATCATTGAAGCGGAGCCATCTCGATTATGGCTCGGCTGTCGACTATCAGATCTATCCCGATTGGGAGACCTTTTTACACCTTAACCCAGGCAACTATTACTTTTTATCAAGGCATGGCAAAAAAAGCCCTGACGCCTTCGATTTCAGCGATCCGAATCAGGATTTCTACTTTGTTTTCGGCCGCGAGTCGACGGGTCTTCCCAAAGAGTTGTTATCTGCCAACAAAGAGCGTCTTCTCAGACTGCCGATGACAGATAAGATCAGAAGCCTCAATCTCGCTAACACGGTCTGTGTCGTCTTGTACGAAGCATTGCGCCAACAAGGTTATCCTAATCTTGAGTTGGCTGAACCATTATCCCTCAAGGGACCTAACTGGCTTGATCAAGACTAGCAACAAAACCCTCGCGATATTATCTGGCTTTGGCAACGATTTTCTGTTATAATAATGGGTAGATTGATCGACAGGAATGATCATAGATGGCACTTAAGCCCCTAATGAGATATCGTCTTCAAAGTTACAAGCATGACAAGTCCCTGCATAGGATTTGGGATCAGGTCACGATTCTTTTCGAAGATGACGAGAAAATCGTGGTCGCCAACCGCAAAACCAAAGTCATCGAAGGCAACGGCCGGATCTGGTATACCCGGGAACCTTCCGTTTCTTTCTTTTTTAAAGACTGTTGGTATAACGTGATCGCCATCATCAAACCGCTTGGAATCTCTTATTACTGCAACCTCTCTTCGCCGGTTCTCTATGACGAAGAAGCGATCAAGTATATCGATTACGATCTGGACATCATGGTTCTTCCCGACTTCAGTTATACGATCCTCGATCAAAACGAATACTTGAAGCACCAAAGACTGATGCAATACCCTGAGGATCTGTGCGATATCCTCAAACATGAACTCGACAACCTGATCAAGCGAATCGAGGCTAGAAAACCGCCATTCGAACACGAATTGGTCCAAGAATACTACCAAAACTTTCTAAAAACTGGAGTGAAGAAAAATGTTGAAAGACCCAAGAATTGAAAACCTTGCCAAAACGATCATTAACTATTCCGTCGACATGAAGCCTCAGGAAACCGTCCTTATCAACGCCTCGATCAAGGCGAAGCCGTTGATCATCGAACTCATCAAACAAATAAGGCGTCAAGGCGGTAACGCCATCGTCGACATGTATGACGACGATGTCAACCGCGAGCTTCTCTTCTCGATCACTGAAAAAGACCTTGACCGCCGTTATCGCTGGTTGGACCGCAATCTTGACGACATCGATTGCATCGTCCATATCCGGGCCCAGGAGTCCGACTACACGACTCAAGATGTTCCGACGAATACCAAACTCGCCCTCGCCAAAAAAATGAACCCGCTTTCCAAAAAACGGCTTCAGAAGAAATGGGTCCTTTTGAACTATCCGACTGAAGGAGCGGCCCACAAGGCGAAAATGAGTCATGAGGCTTTCTTTGATTACAGCATTGATGTCTCGACAGTTGATTACCAAAAGATGAACGACGCGTTTGAACCGCTTCGAAAACTGATGGAAAGAACCGACAAAGTCAGGATAACCGGAAGCAATACCGATTTAACCTTTTCCATCAAGGGGATGAAAGCTATTCCCTGTGCCGGCAACTACAACATTCCCGATGGCGAGATTTTCACTGCTCCCGTGAGAAATTCGGTAAACGGCACGATCACCTACAACACTCCTTCCCCGCAAAGGGGAACGGTCTTCACTAACGTTTCTTTGACCTTCAAAGACGGTCAAATCGTTGAGTTCAAAGCCGATCAGGATCTTGAACTGCTCGCTTCGATCTTCGATACCGACGAAGGAGCAAGATACGTCGGCGAATTTGCTATCGGAGTGAACCCGCTTATCACCAAACCGATGGGCGATATTCTTTTTGACGAAAAGATCGCCGGTTCGATCCATTTCACCCCCGGCCGCTGTTATGATGAAGCCCCAAACGGCAACGATTCCGCAATCCACTGGGATCTGGTTTTGATCCAGACAGAAGCCTTTGGCGGCGGCGACATCTATTTTGACGATGTTTTGATCCGCCATAACGGCCGCTTCATGATTCCCGAACTTGAAGGACTCAATCCCGAAAACCTATAGGGATAAAGATTGAGTCGATTAGTTTTGCGATTACCCCAATAGTGTGCTATACTATTTAGCGAGGATGTGATGACCATGGAACTGCTCTACAGGCCCAAAAAACCCGATACCATCAAACGCTTCATGCTTGAAAACAATATTCCGATCAAGCTGATTGTCGAAGCAGCGGGAAGACAACTGATTTATGTCAACAACGAACAAAAGACTAGAGACGACACCGTCAGAAAAGGCGACACCTTGAAAATCGTCATCGCCGATGAAAAATATGACGCCTCGATCAAACCCGAAGCAATCCCGCTCGATATCAAGTATGAAGATGAATACTTTCTCATCATCAATAAGCCCGCCAATATGCAGGTCATGGTCTCAAAAGCACATCCAACCGGGACTCTAGCGAACGCTCTCAACTATTACTACGAGCAACAACAAATCAAAAGTCAGATCCATTTCATCAACCGGCTCGACAAAGAGACTTCCGGATTGATGCTAGTCGCCAAAAACCGCTTTCTGAAATTCCTTTTCAGTTCCAAAACCGAGAATTCCGTGGAGCGGGAATACTATGCCATTCTCGATGGCATCCTCGATAACAAGCGTCTGTGCATCGAGTTGCCGATAACAAGAGGCGAGAACACGATCAAACGCGAAGTTTCTCTGCAAGGGGAAGAATGCCAGACGACTTATCAGGTCGAACGCGAGTTCAAACGCTATTCACTAGTCAAAATTACCGCCGAATCCGGTAAAACCCACCAAATCCGAGTCCACTTTTCGTATTTCAGTTTCCCGATCGTCGGCGATGAACTCTATAACAAAAACCGCTATAACGTCGAACGGATGCTCTTGATGAGCCACCGTGTGGCCTTCTTGCATCCGATCAAGGATCAAGAAGTCGAGGTCGTCTTACCGCTTGATGAGGCTTTCACGGCTTTCATGAAGAAAAACGGCGCATAAAAAAAAGATGCTAGCATCTTTTTTTATTGGATCGCTGTGGTGACGATGTTGACGATTTGATCGCGCACATCCGGGAAAAAGCTGAATATTATGACAAACGCGAGCAAGAGGAAGTAGACGAGCGCCAAGATCTTTTTTCCGGCGACAAACTCCAATCCTGCCAGTCCGCAAACTGCGAATATCGCATATGTCTTAACTAACTCGAGGATGCCGATAATTCCCGCATCAATGCCAAAATCAAACATCGTGTTGGCGAAGAGGAAGGCAAACAAGAGTATCGTCAAAAAACCAAACAACTGTCCCAGTACATTGTAAAACTTTTTCATTTTCTCCTCCTGAATTCGTTTCTTTTTTTATATTATATTTTAATAACTGTCGTTTTTCAATATCAAATCCAATAATTAGGCCATAATGTATGCAAGCAACAGCTTCAGGGTGTTTTGAACAGCCTTTATATGGGTGCGTTCCATTCCGTGTGAAGCGTGGACACCTGGACCAATCAGTCCGCCTTTGATGTCATTGCCGCCGCGAAGGGCGCTCGATACGTCGGAGCCATAATATGGATAGATATCGGTCGCATAGTCGAGACCGTCTTTTTTTGCGAGTTCGACAAGTTTTGAAACAACTTCATAATCATAAGGTCCCGAGGAATCCTTGCAACAGATCGAGACCATTGTCTCTGTACAGCTGAGATCGTCACCGATGCACCCCATGTCAACGGCGATCAATTCATCAACTTCTGGAATGCTCGAAGCTCCGTGACCGACTTCTTCGTAAGTCGAGATGATCAATTTCAGATTTGGAAGAGGGACAAGATTTTGTTCTTTGATCTCTTTCAACAGGCCAAAGAGGATCGCCACCGAGATTTTGTCATCTAAAAAACGGCTTTTCAAGTATCCCGATTTAGTGAGTGTTGTTTTGGGATCGATGAAGACGAAGTCACCGGGAGCGATCCCCAGTTTCTCGACATCATCCTTAGAACTGACAACCTCGTCGATCCTGATCAGCATCTGTTCGGGACTTCGTTCCTTGGTCTGGGAATCCTTGAAAACATGAGCTGAAGGCGATGTTGAAAGGAATGTTCCCGTATAGGTCGCATTGGATCTGGTTTTGATGGTCACATACTCGCCGTCAAGAGTCGGCCAGATCGGGCCGCCGATGGCTGTGAATTTGAGATTGCCAGAAGAAGTGATGCTTTTGACCATGGCTCCCAAGGTGTCGACGTGGGCGCTCAGTCCCAAAGTTCTTGATTCTTTGCCTTCTACAGATATGATTGCGTTGCCCTTTTTGGTAAAGGCAACCGGATAGCCGAGTTCGACCGCTTCCTTCTCGATCAGGGCAATGATCTCACGGCAATAGCCGCTCGGAGAAGGTGTCTTGAGAAGCCTGATTGCCAAATCAATGATGTAATCGATAGTGTTCTTCATTATTATCACCCTTTTGAATTATATCATATCCAAACACGCATAAATACGATAATTTCTTTTATTTGCCCCGTTTCTGTGCTAAAATACAACTATGAACCACTATGATAGGAGGCTCGCGCATTGATCATTGTTTTTGGCGGTGCTTTTAATCCACCGACATTGGCTCATTTAGCCATCTATCACCATGTTAAGGAACACTTGGATATTGACAAATTCATCTATCTTCCGGTCAGTTCTCTTTACACGAAGCGTTCGCTTGCTAGCAACCATCACCGTTTTCAGATGCTCAAGCTTTTGACAAAAGCTTATCCGGATATTGAAGTTTCCAAAATGGAGTTTGACGATCCTGATTACATGGGTACGTACAAAAGCCTTTTGCGCTTCCAGGAACACTATCCTGATCAGGAGATTCTCTTTTTGATCGGCGCGGACAACTTGCCCAAACTCCATAAATGGATCAACGCCGGCAGTTTGCTTAACGACTTCCGTTTCATTATCGTCAACCGGAATCAGCGCGACTTGCTTAAAGAGATCGAAAATGATCCGTTTTTGTCGCAATACAAAGATCAATTTATTATCTTGCCGGAATTCAACGCCGAGATTTCCTCAACCGAATTCCGCTCCACTTTGAATCTTGACTATGTGACGGCGGATGTTGGCGAATATATCACCATCCATCAGCTGTATCGGGGGTAGAACATGTATAACAACGGCTTTTTGAAGGTCAGTCTGATTTCCCCCGCCTTGGAAGTCGGCAACCCCAAATTCAATGTCAATGAAATGCTCGCGGCGCTAAAGGATAACCCTAGTGCGATCGCGGTTTTTCCTGAACTTGGCATTACCGGCTATACCGCCAATGATTTGTTTTTCCTAAAAACGCTCTACGACGACATCGATCTTGCCATCAATTATTTGTTGAAAAACAATCCATTTCCCGGAGTCATCGTCTGCGGGTTGCCGCTCGTTGTCGAAGAAATGGCACTGAATGCTGCCATGGTCATCCAAAAAGACAAGATTTTGGGAGTCGTTCCCAAGTCATATCTGCCTAGCACCAGAGAATACTATGAGAAACGCTGGTTTAAAAGCGGACTCGATGTGATCGACAAGATCACATCCATCAGGGCTTTCAGCCAGGAGATCCCCTTTGGAAATTTGATGTTCTCATGCGATGACATCAAATTCGGTATCGAAATCTGTGAGGACATGTGGGCCACGATCACCCCTGGAAACTTGATGAGCGTCAACGGCGCCAACATCATCATCAACATCAGCGCCTCTAACGAAACCCTCGGCAAAGAGGAGACCCGGCGGAACGCCGTCAGCGAACACTCGAGGAAAAATTCCGGAATCTATATCTATTGCTCGGCAGGGGCTTCGGAGTCATCGAGCGACACCGTTTTTTCAGGTCATAACATTGTCGCACAACATGGCGCCATCATCCGCGAAGCGGAGATTTTTTCACTCGAGACAAAGATCTTGTACGCCGATATCGATCTTCTCAGAACCGAACATGAAAGAAGGACAAACTCATCTTTCCGGGATTCGATCTTAAAGTACCGTTATTCATACCGCGATGTGAAAATAACAATTCCAAAAACGGATGCTTATGAATTCATTGAGCCACTCGATCAAACGCCATTTGTGCCCAAAATCGACCAAAAGCGCAAATTTGACAAGATCGCTTCGATCCAAATCTATGGACTGGCGAAACGCCTGAAACATCTTGGCTACAAGAAACTCTTGATCGGTGTCTCGGGAGGCTTGGATTCAGCGCTGGCGCTTCTGGTCGCCTGTAAGGCTTTCGATACCTTAAAACTTGATCGAAAAGGCATTATCGCCGTGACGATGCCGG
>JAQVPE010000032.1 GCA_028702245.1 Candidatus Izemoplasmatales bacterium | reverse complement strand
TCTCGTCGATCAGTTTGTTGGTTCTGTTGACAAGTCTGGATACTTCAAAAAGGGCTTGGGATACTTTGAAATTATCCATGGCTTCGATGTAATTGTCAACTACTTCTTTTGCCGTTTCCTCGAGCTCTTGTTCGAAACTGGAAAGTTTGTGCGAGTGAGGTGTCTGTTCGACCGACCCTTGGAAATACTTGTTTACCATCGTGATTGCCCGGCTGACTAGATTGCCGTAATCGTTGACTAACTCAGTATTGATCCTCGTAACATAATCCTCGGGAGTGAACAAGCCGTCATTTCCATAGGGAAGATCTTTGACGATATAGTAACGGAAACAATCGAGTCCATAGTTTTCGACAAGTTGCTCAGGATAAATAACATTGCCTCTCGACTTGGACATTTTGCCGTCTTTCATGAGATACCAGCCGTGGACAAACAACCTAAAGGCGATCGGTTCGTTGATAGCCATGAGAATGCATGGCCAGTAGACAGCATGGAAACGAAGGATATCCTTGCCGATGACATGAATGACTTCATCGCCTTCAATCCAGTATTTTTGATACATCGAATCGTCTTTGGAATTGTAACCAAGAGCGCTGATATAATTGCTTAAGGCATCGATCCAAACATAGATGACATGGCGGGGATCGCTTTTGACTTTGACTCCCCAGTCAAAAGCGGTTCTGGAAACGCTCAAGTCATTGAGTCCCGATTTGACAAATTGCACAACTTCGTTTTTTCTGGTCTCGGGAATAATAAAGTTTGGATGATCTTCTATATATTGGAGAAGTCGGTCCTGATATTTCGATAGGCGGAAGAAATATGTCTCTTCTTTGACGATTGTTGTCGGGCGGCCGCAATCCGGACAAAGATCGCCTTCCTTGAGTTGTGTGGGTGTAAAATAGGCCTCACATTCGACGCAGTAGTTTCCGGAATACTCACCAAGATAGATGTCGCCCGAATCAAGCAGTCGTTGAAATATTTCTTGGATGACTGTCTCGTGACGGCTTTCGGTAGTGCGGATGAAATCATCGTTATTAATCGCAAGCAATTGCCATAATGATTTCGTCATCTGGGCAATCTGGTCGACATGGGCGATTGGTGTCTTGTTGTTCTTTTTGGCAGCTTCGGCGATTTTCAAACCGTGTTCGTCCATGCCGGTCAAAAACCGGGTATCATACCCCTGAAGTTCTTTATAGCGGCTGATGGTATCGCACAAACAAGTCGTATAGGCGGAACCGATATGCAATTTACCGCTTGGATAATATATTGGTGTGGTGATATAAAAGGTTTTTTTCATGTGTTGTCCTCTATTCAAATTGGCGATACAAAATGCGTTTAGCCAGTTCATCGGCCTTTTGCTGGCCAAGTGTGTTTCTGACGATTTCCAGAGCAAACTCGTAGATGGCTCCAGCTCCGATGGCAGTTGTGATCTTGCCGTCTGAGACAGCCATTCTTTCGATTCGGATAGCGCCCTGCATATCTGGCTCGGTTCCTGGGAAGGAAATGTATTTTTTCCCGTGCATGACGCCTGCGGCCGCAAGCACTGTAGGCCCGGCGCAAATCGCCATCAGATACTTTCCTTGTTTATTGAAATCTATAACTATCTGCAATACCGCCTGGTTTTCTCTTATTAAAAAAGCAGCTCTTCCACCAGGTATGAATAAGCCATCATAGTTTTTTGAATCAAGATCGCTCATCATGATATCCGTTTTTACGGCAGTATCAAAGGCTCCCCTCACAATGGTTTTTCCATCGACAGAGACAAAATCGACTTTGATGCCGGCGCGTCTTAGAAGAGCCGTCGTTCCAAGTGCTTCCATGTCTTCGAATCCGTCAGCCAACAAGCAGGCAAATCTCATGATGATCCCTCCCTTTTCAGTTATCTAGATTATATCATCAATCAGTCGTCTTTTCCAAGTATTCCTGATAGATTTTGTTTTTCGGAATCCCGCTCAGCAAAGCGACTTTTTTCATCGCCTCGGTCTTGGAAAGGCCGGATTTCATCATATCGTTGACGGCTTTCACCAAATCAATCTCCCTCGCTTCTTTCAACTCCGGTTGATAGCCGTGGACGATTACAACATACTCGCCCCGCGTTTCGGTGATTGTCACTAGTTCCGATGCGAGCCCCCTGATGACTTCCTCGTGTTTCTTGCTGATTTCCCTAACAAGCACGACTTCCCTGTCGCCAAGATAATCGAGAATATCCTTCAGCAATTCGGTGATTCTGTGAGGAGCTTCATAGAAAACCAGGGTTTCTTCCCGGTATTTCAGTTCTGCTAGCGTATTCTTTCTTTTAGTGTTCTTTGCATCAAGAAAGCCGACAAAGAGATGCGGATGGGGTTTGATTCCCGACATCAAAAGTCCGGTTAACCCGGCGCTCGGTCCAGGCAAACAGATGACATTAATTTCAAGTTCGAGACATTTCTTGACAAGTTCAAATCCGGGATCGCTTAATAAAGGCATCCCCGCATCACTAATCATCCCTACTGACTTACCAAGTGCCAAATGGCCGATAATGGCGTTTTCCATCTGCTTCTCATTGTGCTTGTGAAAACTCTCGAGTTGTCTCTCGATTCCGTAATGCTTCAACAACTTCATAGAAACCCTAGTGTCTTCAGAATACAGATAGTCGACGCTCTTGATCAATCTCAAGGCTCTTAAAGTTATGTCCTCGAGGTTGCCGATTGGTGTTGGAATCAAATATAGAGACGGCCGGTCATTATCATAGTTAAAATGTCTGATCATTTACATCACCCGTTTCGATCATAAGTATCTTTTTGAGTTGTTTAGTATAGTTGCCTTTTTCGTCGTGGACCACTAATGGCGGCAACACTTTGAGATCACCTTTTTGACCACCCGCTGTCGCCTCGATCAAAACCATCAGTGCATTCTGTTTTTTCTTGGAATGGACAAACCGCATTCGCTTGACCGCATAACCCAAATTATCGAGAATAACAAAGATTTCGTCGAGGCGGGCTGCCCGATGAACAAATGTAAAAGCGCCTTTGGTTCTGAGAAGCCGTTTCGCTTGAATTGCCAATGTTAGGAAGTCAATCGTCTGTTCGTGCCTTGCGGCCTTGAGCGTTGGGTTGTCACTAACAATCGCGCCTTCACCAAATTTATGAAAAGGTGGGTTACACACGGCAAGATCGAATGATGAAGGTTCAAAACGAGAATGGACGACACGAATGTCGTCCTGAATAATCTCAATCTGTTCGCTTAAGTTGTTGATAACGACGCTTTTTTGGGATAGAAGACATTGTTCGGGGTTTATTTCAAGACCGATGATTTTTGCCTTCGTTTTTTCTGTCAACAGCAAAGGGATTGGTCCCAGACCGCTGCCAAGATCGATGATCTTCTTTGTTCTTGGGTTGACCCTGACAAAATCGGAAAGCAGGATCGCATCGAGTGACAGTTTGAACAGATCGTCGCGTTGGATGATTTTCAGGCTTTTTGATCCCAATAGATCATGGACAAGTTCCGGATAAATCACTTGAATCTCCTTTTTTAGCCTTCGAGTGCTTTGATATCCTCGGTATCGGCTTCGATATCTTCATCGATCGCTTTTTCCCGGAACTCGAGTTTTGAGACGTGGTAAAAATCCGTCTTGTTATCGGGAAACTCGACCTTTGCGGTCAGATTGAAGAAGTTAACCTGAGTAACCCGTCCACTGCCGTCCGGCGTAACGACTATGGAATTTACTTTGGGCATTTGTTTGCGAAACTCCCGATAATTCTCGTCCTCGTAATGAATGCAGCAGAGCAATTTACCGCAAAGACCGGATATGCTGCTCGGATTGAGCGACAAATTCTGATTTTTAGCCATCTTAATCGAGACAGGCTCAAATTCACCCAGAAACTGGGAACAACATGTGATTAGTCCGCATGGCCCGATGCCTCCCAGTACTTTAGCGCCATCTCTGGCTCCGACTTGCCTGAGTTCGATGCGGATGTGAAATTCGTTGGCCAGATCTTTCACGAGTTCGCGAAAATCCACTCTGCCTTCGGCTGTGAAGTAAATCAGCAGTTTCTGGCGGTCGAGGGTGTATTCGGCAGTAAGCAGCTTCATGTCTAATTGGTGCTTCTTGACCAGTTCTTGGGTTCTTTTGAGAACTCCGGGCTCCATGGCTTCGTTTTCCGCTTGCATTGCCTTGTCTTGGTCAGTCGCGACCCGAATGATCGGCTTCAAGGGGGACACCACTTCGTTGTCTTTGATCAGTTTCGGGTCTTCTGAAGCCGTTCCGATTTCGATTCCTCTAATCGTCTCGACGACAACCTGGTCACCGGCCCTGATCGTTTTTCCTTCTGCCGAAAAATAGTATTTTTTTCCTACCCGGTTAAATTGAACCGGTACTACAAGATAATCCATTGACAATTCCTCTCTCCAAGCAGGCCAGCATCTTGTCAAATGCCAGATTGCTGTTGATATTGTTGTATTTGAGTTTGGCTTTGAGTTCCAGCATCAATCCTATTTGTTCTTCGATGATTTTTTGGGGTATTTTTTCGCCGATTTTTTCCGTCATTCCGGTTTCTGAATCAAAAACGATCAAGTCCCGATGTCTAAACTTCTGATTCAAAACATCTTTCATGATAAAAATCATTACACCAAGAAAGAAGTCAGCTGCGTCACCAGACTCCAAAACCAAGTCTTTGGCGTCTTTGAATAACAAGATTGGCGAAGAATCGCGTTTGAAGAAACTCTGGAAAATAGTGAAGGCAAGATCGACGAGTTGTTCCGTTTTATCGTCTTGCGACATCTTGATCGCCATATCGGTGTTGAATGTCGATTCGGAAATCGCACTTGCCAACCTGGGCGATACGCCAATTAACAATAGATCCTGTTTGATCTTCTTGCGATCGATCGGTTTGAAATGCAGGATCTGCGCCCTCGAGATGATTGTTTTCATCAAAGCTGTCGGCTGGGTCGTCAACAATACTTGATAGATCTCAGCTCCCGGTTCTTCCATCGTCTTGAGGAGGGTGTTGGACGACTCCTGATTGAGTTTCTCGGCTTCATCGATAATATAGATGCGCGGCCCTTCTTCTACTGATGCTCGGGAAAACTCTGTCAGCAGTTCTTTGATTTGCTTCTTGCGGATCTGTTCGCCGGTCGCACTCACATAAAAAACGTTTGGGTGGCTCAGATGGTCGATGCGGGTGCAGTTATGACAAACACCGCAAGGGTTAAAGTTGTCATCAAGGTTTTTGCAAAGCAATGTTTTGGCAAACAGAATGGCGGTGTCAACCCGTTTGGTTCCCTTGGCGCCTTCAAGGATATAGGCATGAGCTGTCAATCCTTGTTTGAGACTGTTAAGGAGCATTTTAGCCACAACCGGCTGATACTCTTCGAGTCTGTCCCAAGTGAAAGCAGTCATGGACGCGCTCCCAAGACAAGGTTGGCTATTTCTTTGACACATCTTTTTGCTACGATATCGATTTCGTCCTCTCCCGGAATCCGTTTGATCCGGTCAGGAAACGAATTGCATAGTTTTAGGTAGCCGTCATAAATCAGTTTGTGAAAATCCTGCTGTTCGAGATCGAGACGGTTTATTTCTCTTCCGGGTGTTTGGAATACCCGCTTAAGGCCAACTTCGGGCCGGACATCGATGAAAAGGGTCAAATCGGGAAAATGGTTTTCGATCGCAAACTGATTAACTCCGAGAACCGCTTCATAACCAATCCCCCTAGCCAGCCCTTGATAAACGAGGCTGCTATCGACAAAGCGGTCGCAAAGCACGATTTCACCGCGCTCGAGCGCTGGAATTATCTTCTCAATCAAATGTTGCCGACGCGAAGCCGCAAAAAGAAGGGCCTCGGTCCGAGGATCCATTTCGGTATGTTCACGGTTTAAAATAATATCCCGAATTTTCTCACTGATTCTGATTCCACCAGGTTCGCGAGTGATCAAAACGGTGTATCCCTTATTGATGAAATATTCGCCAATCTTTCTGATCACTGATGTCTTGCCTGAGCCTTCGGTGCCTTCAAAAGAAATGAAGCATCCTTTCATCGTACCACCTGCTTTACTTATATATTATCTCATAGACGGGCCACTTTTTGAACAAAATCTTTTATTAATGCCAGCGGTTATGATACAATTGGTCTAAGGCTAGGTGATCCCATGCATATCGACATTCACAATCTTTCATTCGCCTATGGACACAAGACTGTTATCCAAAATCTTTCCTTGTCGCTGGCATCCGGCGACTATCTTGTCGTAAGAGGCAAGAACGGATCGGGAAAGACGACGCTCATCAAATGTCTGTTGGGGTTCAACCCTGTCGGATCGGGCATGATCTTCTTCGATCATCAAGACATCAACAACTTCAACAATTGGACCAAGTTCGGCTATGTCAGTCAAAAATTTGAAGATTTCAATTACGAATATCCCGTTACCGTCGACGAGTTTCTTTACATATACTCCCTCAAAGGCAAAAACCAAAGCAAAAGGTTGAAGTTTTTGGATCAACTGGGGATTCTCGAAATTGTCAATGAAAATATCAACAATCTCTCCGGAGGTCAACTCCAACGGGTTTTCATCGCTAGGGCAATGCTCAATGATCCGCAAATTTTGATTCTCGACGAACCGACCGCCTCCATTGACAAATTGAACACTCAGTACTTCTACAAGACCGTCAATGAACTCCACAGCCAAGGAATAACCATCATTTTGATCACCCACAATGATTCGCTCGATAATATGAACTACACTCACATTCTCTCGATGTATCAAGATTTGACATTTGCCTTCCAATCCCGTGAGAAAGTCGAAAAGGAGGAAGAATGATGGTCTTTTTATCGTTTTTCGCCGACCTTTTCGCTTATGAGTTCATGCTCAGAGCACTCGTGGCTGGTGTTATCATCGGGGTTTTAGCGCCTTTGATCGGTTCTGTCGTCGTCGTAAGACGGCTATCGTTCATCGCCGATACCTTAGGCCATTTTGCCCTAGTCGGCATCTCTGCGAGCTTGCTTTTGACTTCGCTTGGGGTAACGATTTTCGCCGATGAACCACTTTTCCTCGGCATCTTCTTCTCCGTGATCGGCGGCTTGCTGATTGAGTTGTTCCGTCGATCTTATAAGAACTACAAGGAAATCTCGATGGTCATCGTCATCAGTCTCGGCACCGCCCTCAGTGCAATCTTCTTCTCAAAAGCCCGGGCGACCGGATCAATCTATACTTATTTGTTTGGCTCGATTCTGACCGTCAACAATTATTATCTCTATGCAATCATCATCACGGCCGCTCTTGTCGCCCTTTTGTTTATCCTTTTCGGGAGACAAATCATCGCTGTCAGCTTCGATGAAACCAGCGCCAAATTCCTTGGCATCAACGTCAACTACTTCCAAATCATCTTCATGGTCATGCT
>JAQVPE010000031.1 GCA_028702245.1 Candidatus Izemoplasmatales bacterium | reverse complement strand
CTCCTTAGTCTACAGCGGCAATTTCGAAGCCTCGATGGAAGTAACCCCCCACAACTTGTTGCGTTTCATGATGGGGATCAATTCCTTTGATTTTTATTGGAACTTGGAAAAGAAAAGCGAGTTTGTGACTCCCGAAGTCATCCTCAGTTATTCGGAACAAGGTCTGAACAAACTCAGCCAGAACATCCATCACCTAATAAATAATAATTTGATCAAACCGGACTGGCAAAACCACGAACGTCCGGTTTTGCTTAACAACTGGGAAGCGACTTCTTTTTCCTTCAATGAACGAAAACTGCTCAAACTGGCAAAAGCTGCCAAAAAACTAGGAATCGAGCTTTTTGTGCTCGATGACGGTTGGTTTGGCAAGCGCGATTCAGACACCAGTTCGCTTGGCGACTGGTATCCAAATCGGAAAAAACTTCCCTCAGGTATCAGCGGTTTGTGCCGGAAAGTCAACGAGATGGGGCTCGCATTTGGCATCTGGGTCGAACCGGAAATGGTCAATCCGGACAGCGATCTTTTCCGTCTCCATCCCGACTGGGCAATCAGCCATCCTGACTATGAGCCTTCGCTTGGGCGAAACCAACTGATCCTCGATCTCGCTAATCCAGAAGTATGTGAATATCTTTTTGATGTGCTTTCTGCGCTTCTAGCGAGCGCTAACATCTCTTACTGCAAATGGGACATGAATCGCAACTTTTCTGATGTGTATTCCCGTCATCTTCCAAAAGAGGAACAGGGAAGCCTCTATCACCGATATTATTTGGGGCTTTACGACTTGCTTGAGAAACTCACGAAGAAGTTTCCCAAGGTTTTGTTTGAGGCTTGCGCCAGCGGTGGGAACCGCTTTGACATGGGCATGCTCTACTATATGCCGCAAATCTGGACTTCTGACAATACCGACGGATATGAACGTCTCAAAATCCAGTTCGGCACCTCTATGTGTTATCCGCAGTCGGTTATGGGAGCCCATGTCAGCAATATCCCGAATATGCAGACATTGAGGCAAACCCCTCTAGAAACGCGTTTCAACACCGCCAGTATCGGCTTGCTTGGCTATGAACTCGATATCACGAAAATCACCAGTTTTGAAAAAAAGGTGATCCAAAAGCAAATCGCCTTTTATAAAGAGCACCGAAAGCTCCTTCAATTTGGAAGGTTGACAAGGATCAAGAATCCTTTCGCGAATCAGGGGGCTTCATTGATGGTGACGAGCCAAGACAAAAAAGCAGCGATCCTAGGTGTCTATCAGGCTTTAGAACACCCCAATGGGGCTTTAGAGAAAATCAGAGTTAGAGATCTAGACGATGAGAAAGAGTATTTGGTCAAGAACCGCAAACAATACTTCAACCTCTCGATGTTCGGGGATCTCGTGAGACACGCGTTGCCAATCAAAATCAGCCAAAATAGCATCTGGTTCCATCTGCTAAAAAACCGCTATCTGATGCAAGCTGAAAGTGAGTGTCAATCGGAAAAGGGATTAACCTATAATCAAAATGGGTTCATCCCGAAACAAAACTTCATCGGGACCGGATATAATGAGCATGTCCGTTTGATGGGCGATTTCGGATCCAGACTCTACGTCTTCAAGGAAAAGGAGAATCAAGAAGCATGAGAAAGATCGTTCCCCTCAACTTCGATTGGCGATTCACTCCCGATTATCAGGAACGTTATCTTGATCCTGAATTTGCTACTTCAGGCTTGCAAAATGTGATGTTGCCACATTCATTGGTTGAACTTCCCTTTAACTATCTCAGTGACGAACGCCATCAAATCGTGGGCACATATTTTCGTGATCTCGACATTGAGAAATCAATTCCGGATCACATTTTCAGCCTCTATTTTTATGGTGTCATGAATACCTGTAAAGTATATCTAAACGGCGAGAAAATCGGCTATCATCAGGGCGGCTACACTCCTTTTGAAGTCGCAATCGAAACCGCGTTGATCAAAGAATCCCCGAACCGGTTAGTTGTCGTCGTCGACGGGAGTGAAACACCTAATGTACCGCCCTTTGGCGGCGTCGTGGATTATCTCGGCCATAGCGGCATCTACCGTGAAGTCGAACTTCGGACGATCCCTTTAATTCATATCGATAATTTGAAAATCAAGCCCTATGAGCCGCCATCACTAAGCGAATTCGAGATCGTCATCAATTATGAATTCGATCTTAAGAACCGCGCTGATTATCCGCTTGAAGCGAAGATTACCGTGTATGATGATGACAAGTTGGTCTATGAAGAACAAAAAGAACTCCAACCTTCAGAATCGCTTCAAGGCGGATTCTTGCTAGAAAATATTACGAGATGGTCTCCCGAAGTCCCAAAGCTCTATGAACTTGAAATCAAGATCTACAAAAGTCAAACCGAAATCGATTGTGTGCGGGAACGTTTCGGTTGCCGCACGATCAAGTTCACGCCCGAAGGCTTCACCATCAACAACAAGAAATTGAAGTTGATTGGTCTTAACCGGCATCAATCATATCCTTATGTAGGGTATGCGATGCCTCGGCGGATGCAGGAACTCGATGCCGAGATTTTGCGTCAAGAACTTGGCGTCAACATCGTCAGAACCTCGCACTACATGCAAAGCGACCATTTCCTGAGGCGAGCCGACGAGATTGGTTTGTTGGTGTTTGAAGAGATACCAGGTTGGCAGCATATCGGCGATGATAAGTTCAAAGAACTAAGCTGCCAGAACCTAAGAACGATGATCGACCATCATTTCAACCATCCTTCAATCATCATGTGGGGAGTCAGGATCAACGAGTCTCCAGACGATACTCCGTTTTACCAATTAACCAATCAGATCGCCAGTGACCTCGATGATACCAGGCCGAGAGGCGGCGTCCGCAATTTCGCCGGCAGCGAGTTTCTTGAAGACGTCTATACCTATAACGATTTCATCCATACCGGCAATAATCAGCCACTTGCAAGCCCAAGGAAAATCGCCAAGGCGGCGGTTCCTTACCTGGTGACTGAACATAACGGACATATGTACCCGACTTCAAAAACCGCTGATGAGAAGACCAGAGTCGAACAGGCCCTAAGGCACATCCGGGTCATTGACAAGGCATGTTCCGATTCAAGAATCGCCGGAGCGATTGGCTGGTGCTTCGCCGATTACTACACCCACAAGGAATTTGGTGCCAACGACCGGATCTGTTATCATGGGGTAATGGATATGTTTCGTTTGCCCAAATACGCAAGCTATGCCTACAAGTCGCAACGAGTAGATCGGCCGATCCTTGAAGTGCTCGGTTCGATGACCCCGGGAGAGCATCCGCAGTCGACTTTGCCCGAGACGATCGTTTTCACCAATTGCGACTACATCAAGTTTTACCATAACGACTATTTGATTGGAAAAGTCTATCCAAGTTGGCAGTTGTTTCCCGATATCAAGAATCCGCCGGTTATCATCGATGACTTGATCGGGGATCAAATTGCTCAGTCAGAGCCTTATAAAAAAGGCGTTGCCCGCCAAATCAAGAGTGTCTTGCTGGCGTTTTCCCGCTTTGGGATGGCAATGCCCCTCAAATACAGGCTTCTCGCCGCAAAGTTGATGCTTTTTAACAAGATAACGATGGCGGAGGCCACGAGACTATACGGGAAATATCTCGGAAACTGGGGCGACGGCAGCGGAGTCTTTGTATTTGAGGGATATCAAAATGACAAAATCGTGATCACAAAAAAAATCGCTCAGCCCGAACAATTCTTTATCAAGGCTAGAGCTGAACACCAAACACTTGTCCACAAGGATACTTATGATGTCACTAGAGTTGTGATTTCGAAGGTCGATGAAAACGACAATATTTTGATTCATGCAAGCGATGTCATCACTGTCGAAACCGATAAAGGCCTCGATGTCATTGGTCCTCGAAACATCTCATTGATCGGCGGCGAGACAGCTTTTTATGTCAAAACCATTGGATTTAAAGGACAGTCAAAAATCAAGTTGAAAGCGTATGGCCATCCCGAAACCCAGTTGATAATCACTGTCGAATGAATTATTGTTGAATAAATCAAGAGCCGTTTACAGGTTAGAAACGGCTCTATAAAACAATAATATTACTATTTATGGCAACAAATCATTGTTGTTCAAAAACATGTAGACGACGGAAACTGGAACGGCATAGGCGATCTCGTCGGTGTTTTCCGACCCCCAGGTATTGATCCCCAGCAGATTCCCATCGACGTCGACCAAGGCGCCGCCGCTTGAGCCTTCATGGATCATAGCGGTGTGATAGAGAACCTCGAAATCGACATCATCAAGATTGACCATTTCGACAAATTCGCCAAAAGTGACATTATACGACACCGATAGCGGATTACCGACAGCCATGACAAGCTCACCGGGGCTGATCTTGGTAAAAGAGCGCTCGACGATATTGAGCAGTCTGATTTGGGTCCTTTCATTTTTTTCAAAACGCAAGACGGCAAGGTCAAGATCCTCTAGATAAGCGACAAGTTCGGCTTCCTGGTATTCTTCATCCTCAAAGGTCATGATCTCGTATTGAGCGGTATAAGTCAAAGGGTCGATGACGTGATGATTGGTAATAGCGTAGTAGTAATCATCATCTTCTTTGAAGATCACACCCGAACCTTTCGAGATGCTGTTGACAACAGTCGCTGATCCAAAAGGATAGAGATTTCTGATTTCATAGAGTGTCGATTGGACTTTTATGTTGGCGCGCCTGATCTCATCGCGAGTATTGATCAATACATCGTTGTACGGATCAACATCGAGATCATAGGACGGGGAGCGGTACTCAGCGTAGTCGAGATAATCGGACGTTCCGATCGATATTGTGCCACTGATGTCGATCGTTCGCGGGGCTTGAGTCGTCTGGGGCGAAAGCGTCGGGAAAAACGGCGGCAACGTGAAGGCGTCGCAACCAAGAAGAAGGAAAGCCATAATCAAAGTCGATAGGAACACTAAAATCCGCTTTTTCATGCTTACATCTCCCATATTGATATTATACATCAACCTCGTAAATATATATTATAGAACGCTTTTTTTGTCTTCTATTTTATTACACGCATAAATAGTATATAATTAATCAACAAACACCAAGTAAATCACAGGGGGTATCATTATGACGTTGGCGGGTATGCCACTTCCCGAAATTACGAATTTGCCACTCTATCTCAACATTGCCTTTTTTGCGATTCTGGGGATGGGCATGCTGGTTGGCTTCTTGAGAGGGTTCAAAAATTCGCTCTACGCCTTCATCGTGACGGCGATCTTTTATGTCGTCTTCTTTTTGACGATCGATCTTGTCGTCAACAAACTCTGGTCCATGAATCTATCGTTTTTAGGCGGATTGCTTGCTAATCTGGACGCTCAGTTTCAATCGGTCACCAGTTTGTCTGAAGCCGTTCCCCTCGCGCTTTCGATCTATGTTCCCGATCTTCCGGCCGCCGTTCTCGAAAATGCCAATTTACTGGAGTTTATCGCCGGTCTTGGCATCTTTATCGTCAAAATCGCCTATACGATCATCTACTTCACCGTTATTCAAATCATATACAGGCTGTTGACGTTCATTATCCGCGTTATCTTCTTCAATACTCCCAAAGCAGAACGGAAGTACCGGTCGAAGAATCGCGGCTTTGGCGCTTTGTTTGGGCTTCTAAGCGGCGTCTTGAGCCTCTATGTTACATTGATCATCTTTGGTGGCATCATGAGCATCACCGAAAGTATCATGACTCTCGCACCCGAGATTCCCGAGACCGAGGATGTCGTATTGGTCTATCCGCGTCAAGGGATCTATCAGGCGAATTACTCGGTGATTCCGCTTCAAGAGGAAGAAAACCCGCTTGAAGCATACCGGGAGATGTTTGAGTTCACTAACGATATCATCAGTGCCTACAACGAAAACATTCTCGTTGGTTTTTCAAGTGAAATAACGATTGCCGAATCAGAAACTGAAAGCAAGGCGCTCAATCTATATTTGTTCGATTCGGTTCTTTCATTCTCTTATAAAGAAGAAAAGATCGCCATCCGCGACGAATTGTCCGTCTATGCGGAAGTCGCAGGCGGCATTCTCAATTCCGAATTCATGGAAACCCAGGATTTGGCGGATATCGATGGTGCTTTGATTCAAACATCGATGGAGAAACTCGCTGATTCGCATTTGTTCACATCGATTCTGCCATTGGCCGTCGATGTCGGTTCCGATATGCTTGAAGTTGATATTCCCATCGAAAAAGCACAAATTTATGCAATCGACTGGGAAGCGGAAGTTATGCAGATCGGCGAAGTCGCCGCCCTCGTATTTGACTTTGTCAATACCGCCGGATTGCTCGAAGAAGATCCCAATCTCGAAACCGTGGTCTTTGATGGCGATACCGTGCGCGATATCTTTGATGCTCTCGGCGACTCGCAGCTCGTGACTCTTGCGGCTTATGTCGCCCTCGAGCCGGTCCTCGAAGGCCTGGCGGAAGACAACCCGATCAAGGCGATCATCACGGTTCCCGAAGGGATGAACTGGAAAGACGAGTTCGTCGCTATGGGAGAAATCATTGGAGCTGTTCTTGACACTCAGATCACCTACGCGCAACTCCAATCGGGCGACCCGATGGTCATCATCCAAGCGCTTGCCCAACTTGATTTCACTGTGATTTTGGATTCTAAAATCATTACCCACGCTTTGATCAATGTTCTTCAAGGAGCCGGCGGCTTGCTTGATGGTGAGGAGTTGTCGTTTTTAGTCATTCCCGATGATATCATCTGGCTCGATGAACTCGACGGCGATGGCAACATCATCCAAAATGGCGAGCTCAGGAACATTCTCTTGGCGGTCAACCAGATTGCCCAAGTGGCGGCCAACCTTGACTTCAACAATTTGACAGCGGCTGCGATCACAGAACTCAGCGATGACGCTATCGACGCGTTGTTTGAATCTGATATTTTGATTGCCAGCATCACCGAAACGGTCAAGACGCTCGATTTTGGCGAGTTGGCTTTGCTGATCCCTGATGATGTATACGATGATGATGGCTATCTTCTCAAAACCGAGTTGATCGCTCTTGTTGGGGCTCTCAAGACAATTGTGACGGCTCTTCCTTGCGATGACGGCGATGAGGAGTGTGCGACTGTCGGCTTCGACTACAGCAAGGTGCTTTCCCTTGAATCGGCCACCATTGACGAAGTGTTCGAATCGCTTATTTTGGAAGCCACCATCGGCAACATGGTTTATGAGATGGGCGCTGAAGCTCTGGTTATCCCGGAGACTGCGACTGTGCTCCGAACTGTATTGGTCGAGGGCGTTGCCCATGAGATCGTTACCGCAAATGAAATCAAAAAAGTTTTTGCGGCAGCTTCGGTATTCGAATTTGATAATATCGACGATATTGAGTTTGATGAAACAATGATCCTTGACATTGCGAGCGACGAAGATAAGATCGACACGATTCTTGATTCAGAAATCATTGC